>DASRCB010000308.1:0-22319 GCA_035653295.1 Bryobacteraceae bacterium | reverse complement strand
GTAACCCGGCTGATGGCCGCCGGGGTGAACGCAACCGCGCTGGAACACCATCCCACGGAGCCGAGCGGCGTAACGGTGAGTGTGTCTACCCCGGAAGATCGCGCGTTTTTTACGTATTACGGGGCCAACGAACGGCTGCCGGAGATGCTGAAGAACGCCGATGCGAGGACTCTGATGGCGGCGGCGCGGCACGTTCATTTCGCCTGCGGCCCGGATCCCGAGCTGGATGGAGACCTGTTCGAAGAACTGCATGGCCGCGGCTGCACCGTGTCGCTGGATGTGGGCTGGCATGTGCCGTGGCTGGAGGATGAGCGAAGTTTCGAGCTGCTGCGGCAGTGCGACATGTTTTTTCCGAACGAGCGCGAAGCGGAGCGGCTGACAGGCGAATCGGATCCGGTGCTGATGCTGGGCAACCTTGCCGCGCGGGGCGTGCGGGGGGTCGCGCTGAAGCTGGGGGCGCGCGGCGCGCGGCTGCTGTGGCATGAACGCGAGTGGGCGGCGCCGCCGTATGTTGTGTCGCCCATCGATACGACCGGCGCGGGGGATTCGTTCGATGCGGGCTTTATCTACGAGTGGCTGCGCGGCGGCTCGCCGGAAGAGTGCCTGCAAACGGCGGCGATATGCGGGGCGCTCTCCACGCGCGCCATGGGCGGCCTGGAAGGATTTCCGCACGCGCAGGAGTTGCAGGAGGCCGTGGCTGAGGTGCGCAGCGCATGAGAAACCGAATGGCAGTTCTGGGTGGAGGCGGCGCGAGGACGCCGCTGCTGTTGCATGGCATTGCCGAAGCGCAGGACATCCTGGAGACCGGTGAAATCGTTCTTTTCGACGTGGACCGGCGAAACGCGGAGACGATGGCCGCGCTGGGGCGGGAAATCGTAACCGGCGCCGGTATCGAGGTGAGCGCCGCGCCAACGGTCGAACAGGCGGTCGAGGGCGCGCGGTTCGTGGTCAGCAGCATCCGCGTGGGCGGGATCGCCGCGCGCGCCCGCGACGAGCGGATCATCATCGAGAACGGGTATGTGGGGCAGGAGACCACCGGGCCGGGCGGTCTGGCCATGGCGCTGCGCACGATTCCCGTGGCGCTGGAGCACGCGCGCCTTGTGGAGCGGCTCGCGCCGGATGCGTGGCTGATCAACTTCACCAATCCCGCGGGGCTGATCACGCAGGCGCTGCGCCAGCACACGAGCGCGCGTGTGGTGGGTATTTGCGACACTCCCGCGGAGCTGTTCCATCGCATCGCGTGGTCGCTCGGGCTGCCGTTCGAGGAGATGGAATTCCGGTACGTGGGGCTGAATCATTTGGGGTTCGTGCGCGAAGTGCTGCTGCGGGGCGAGGACATTACCGGCCGGCTGTTCGCATCCGATGACGCGCTGCTGCGGCTCTACCCCGCGCGGCTGTTCGAGCCGGAGATGATCCGCGGGCTGCGGCTGATTCCCACGGAGTATCTGTTCTTCTATTACGCGGCCGCAATTGCGCTTCGCAACCAGCGCGCCGCGGGAGCAAGCCGGGGCGAGGAGATCGCGCAGATGAACGAGCGGCTGTTCGAACGCCTGCGCGGGGGGCGGGGCGCGCTGGCTGCGTACAAGGAGTACCTGAACGCCAGGAACGCGAGCTACATGCGGCTGGAGGGAAATGCCGAGTCGGGCCTGGGGCAGGGGACGCACGACTGGGATCCCTTCCAGGGGGTCACTGGGTACCATCGGATCGCGGTGGAGGTAATGACGGCGCTTGCGGGCCGGCCCGCGGAGGTCGTGGTGAATGTGACTAACGATGGGGCGATTGCAGATCTGCCGGGAGAGGACGTGGTGGAAGTGGCCAGCGCCGTGGACGCGAGTGGGGTGCGGCCGTTGCCCGTGGGCGGCCTGCCCGACGAGGTGAAAGGCCTGGTGCTGGCGGTGAAGGAGTATGAGCGGCTGGCGATTCGGGCGGCTGTGGAGCAGTCGTTCGAACTGGCGTGCCTGGCGTTGTTCACGAATCCGATCGTGGGGGAGTGGGCGCCGGCGGTACGCCTGATGACGGCGCTTGCCGAAAGCGATCCAGCGCATCTGGGCTATTTGCGGGGAGCGCCTTCCGGAGTTGTTCTATAATAGAGCTTTCGGCCGGTCGGCCTCCCCGGACACTATCGGTATGCTCACAGTTTTCCTGACCCTGATCCATGTGATCGTGTGCTTTTTCCTGATCATCGTCGTGCTGCTGCAAAGCGGCAAGGCGGCGGATCTGGCGGGGGCGTTCGGCGGCATGGGATCGCAGACGACATTCGGTCCGCGAGGATCGGCCACGGTGCTTTCGAAGGCGACGACGGCGGCGGCGGTGATCTTCATGATCACCTCGATGTGGCTGGCGATTCTGGCGACGCGGCATGCGGCGAGCGGCGGGTCCAGCGTTTTGGATCGGGCAGGGAAGGCGACGAAGCCGCCCGCGACAGCGCCGGCGCGGCCGGGGGCGCAGCCTGTGGCGCCGGTGACGCAGCAGGCCGCTCCGGGGCAGGCGCCAAAGCCGAATATTGAGGTCCAGCAGGTGCAGCCGGGCGCGAAGCCGGTGACCATTCCGCAGAATGCGAACCAGCCGGCCCCGGCGAAGAAGAAGTAGTTTTCCCGCTGCGCGGAGGTGGCGGAATTGGCAGACGCACTAGCTTGAGGTGCTAGCGGGAGCAATCCCGTGGGGGTTCAAGTCCCCCTCTCCGCACCAAATCGAAGGCCGCTGTAGGTCATTGACCCGGCGGCTTTTATCATTTCTGGTCATTTCTGCATCCTTTCCAAGTCAGTTTGGCTTGCGCCGATTTTGTGACGTGTTTTGTGCCAAGTTGGGATCGTGTTCCTTGGCGAGGAACTCTTCTGCAAGGCGGCCGGCTTCCTGGGTGTCGCTTTGGTCGGTGATGTTGTAGCGCTCGAAGATGCCGCGCGTCCGGTGTCCCGTGATCTTCATGATTACCGACTCGGCGACGCCAGCACGGCGGAGATTCCGGACGGCGGTCCGTCGCAGATCGTGGAATAGAAGACCCGGCACGCCCGCCTCGTCACAGGCTTGGTTCCACCTCTCGCGAAAGTCCCGGATCGGCTTCGATCCCCGCGCGAACAGGTACTCACTCTCACGGGGCTGGACCTCAATGAACTTCGCCATGTCTCCGTAGATGGGGACGGCGACCGGTTCCGGCTTTCGGTTCGGCCGTTTCCCTTCCATCCAGATGCAGGACGCTGCCATGTCAACCTGCGACCACTTGATCCGCAAGAGGGCTCCCTTCCGCAAGCCGACATGGTAGGCGACGACAAATAGGAGCCGCAATTCCTCGGGCAACGTGAGCAGGAGTTTGTTGTAAAGTTCGGGTTTCAGAAAGCCCTTCCGCGGCTCTGCCTCCGGCAGTTTTGGAAAGAAGGGTACCCGGGCGACGAGCGGTGGGTCCTGCTGATACCCGAGCTGGTAGGCGCGATGTAGCATTCCCAGTTCGCGATTCACTGTTCCCGGTGCGACCTTCTTCCGTCGCTCGCGGATGTACTCCTTGACCTGCGCCGTTGTCAGCTTCGCCGCTTTGATATTGCCGAGCTTCGGGCTGATGATCGATTTCACCTTGAGGCCGGCAATGTACGCCTGCGCGACTCCGCGAACATCGTAGTCTTCGAGAAGGAGCATGAGCAGGTCCTTCACCCTCACGCGATCTGGTGCAAGGAACTCCCCAGATGCCAGCTTTCCTTGCCGTCGATGCAGGTACGCTAATGCCTCTTCGCGGTCCTTAGACTTGCACGACTCGCGGCGGCGGACGCCGCCGGCAGTGTAGTCGCACCACCACCAATCGTTCCGAAGGAAGATCGATCCCTGACCGAGCTTTGCAGTCCGTTGCGCCATCGTTATGCCACGCGCCTATTCTGCTCAATGATCCGGTCCAGATCCTCCCGGTCGAACCGGAGTTTCTTGTCCAGATCGACGGTGGGTATTCGTCCCAGATGGACCTTCGACTTCAAGGCCTCCTTCGTCAGGCCCAGATAGGTAGCTGCTTGCTCCAGCGTGAGAAGGCGGGGCACGAGGATGGTCCGATCCATCAAGCGGGCCGCCAATGCGTCAGCGATGGTCTCGCTATTAATCTCGAATGCCATAGTGCACCTCGTTAGCGCGACTTGCTCGCATCGATCCAGGATTCGAGCCAATCTCGTCGGATCACCTTCCGGCGACCGATTGTGAGGTGTGTCAGCTTCGGCAGCCCCGGCACTCGGCCGCAGATGACATTCAGCGCGTGCGCCTTCGAGCAGCGCAGTATCGTGGCCACTTCCTTGATGGTCAGCATGGTTGACGTGTTCTCCACATTCCCTCCGAACAGTACGGCACCAGAAGGGGCGGACGTGACCTCAATCTGCGGAATTCGATCGGGCAGCCGAAAACGACTGATTGTTATTCGGCATTCTGGGGGCGCTCGGCGAGTGGCGACTACATGACAGGTGTGTTCGGGGTAATGGCCGTGTCGCACGCGTTCTCGGGTAGAACGCCAACGCGAGCGATCTCCGCCATAATGAGCCAGAGATCGCCGACGGGTTCCTCGATTTTGTTATGGGCTGTATCCAACCTGGTGCCGTGTTGCTGAGCAATGAAAGCGGCGCAGAACTTGCGCCCAAGCTGTTGGTGGTATGGTGAAGCCCTGAGTTCGCTGAGTGACTTGTTCAACTCGAAACCGTGGAATTTCATATCAACTGCTCCAATTGCCGATTGAGTCTCAGCTTCCCAAGCTGGACCTCAGCCCGCCATGCGTTCTGGCCAAGCTCAACCGGATGAGCGGCTTCCAAACGTTCTACCGCTCGGCATCTTTACTCCGATTACTCCGAATTCACGCGCCTTCTGCGACGGCGATATCTCAGGTCCCGGCGCGCGGGGCCATGAGCAATTTGAAGCCGAAACCTAGCTCGGGGCCGGTCGATTCCGCTTCACTGAGTGGGGGTCTATCGCTTCGGCGTGGAGGTTGATGCCATCTTTGGTGCGTGTGACCTCCCAGTTTCCAATCAGCCGAGCGTCGTTGCCAAAAAGCTTTCGCTTTCGCGCCATCATTTGCTCCACGAGGAATGCGGCCTCTGGTTTGCCAGCCGTTAGGCGCTGGACCTCCTCGACGAAGTGATCGTCCTTGAGTACGTCGGAGAAGATCACGGCGTTCCAGGCGGTGAAGCACACGATCAATGCGTTACGGGCCGGAATTTCGGGCGCCTCAATCGGAAGATCGTTCAGCAGTGGCGCCGCGAAATCAAGGAAGGTTTCGGAGATTTTCCGATGTGGGACGCCCTTCATCTTCGGCTTCTTCATCTTTCGTCGCTTGCCATTTTAGCCCGGCCGCCGGTTCCCTCTGGTGCGCGAAAATTGAGAGCATGCCATTAGGCAGCGATACACGCCTCGCCGGAGATCCAGATCTAGAACACTCCTATCGAAGCATTTCCGACGAGGTCCGTCACTATCTCCGTACCGGCGAAAGCGATCCTCTCTATCAGGCTTGGCCCGGCAGCAGCATTTTCGAACGTGCCAACCGCGCGCATGCCGATTTACGTGGCGCCCTCGTAGAGGCGGTGAAACAACGAACGTCCGGTTTGACGCATCCTGTGATACCGCAGGTCGATACCGCTGCGTTTACAAGGGTCAAGGTTGAACCCATGGTTCGCGGCTTGTTCCCACGTGCGGAACAGGCGGTGGTTCTAGACGCCCTCGCGAGTTCAGTCGTGTTCCTGACGAACGCCAACATCGAAGCAATTCTGATGGGGCCTGGATTCGATAGCGCCGCCTGGGACCTCGCCAACTTGTATCTGGGAAGCCTCGAAGCAGAACTGCTCTCGGAGCAGGCGCCCGCGCTAGTCGGGCTGAGCCAGGAGACTACCTGCTACGTATCGTGCGGATACTTCACAGAGGAAGATCCGTTCGCTGATTTTGTCGTTCATGAGGTATCTCACATTTTCCACAACGTGAAACGCGCCAGCTTGGGTCTCCCCTCAAGCCAGGCTCGAGAGTGGCTACTCGACGTTGATTATCGAAAGCGGGAGACATTCGCATATTCTTGCGAAGCGTTCTCAAGGATCGTCGGTCGGGCGAAGAGTCCGGCCGAGAGGCGCCGACTCGCAGAAGACTACGGACAGAAACGCCGCGTGTTCGACGAGCGGGCGGACTCGTCAGAAGTTGCCAGCATCGTTCGGGAAGCGGCAGGGGGACGAAATGGTTGGAGGGTTATACTCTCGCGCTGTGCGCCCGAGCATATCCGAGTGCGCCTCTGAACGGCTGCTTGTCCTCTTTTGGTCGTGTCCACTAGTAGGGGACATGTTATATTTGAGGACAGATGGCAGCCTCACGACAGGAATGGGACGGGCCGCTGGCGCACCTCCGGGCTGTACCATTCATCCGGGAGATTCACTTTGATCCAGCCGCGAAAACTCTCGAGTTGACAACCCCGCGGGGGCGGCATCGCCTTTCGGTGGAGGTGAAAAGGTCCTACCTGGATCGCACGCTCGTGAACGCAATGTTGTCCCAGGCATCTGGAGGAGCCGGCGGCAAGCGCCGAACCAAGAGAATGGGCGGCGGGCGGATTGTTCTCGCTCGCTATATTCCGGCCTCGATTGGCGAGCAGTTCATTGCCGCGGGCATTTCCTTTGCGGACGAGCCGGGCAATTTGCATGTAGAGCTTGGCGACGACTACAACTGGACAGTCCTTGGCAAACGTGAACCACCCCGGCTGGCTGATGCCGATCGGAGTACGCCAGCGAGCGTTCAGTTCTTATTCCAACTTGCGACTGCACCGCAGTCGGCAACGTGGACCGTCCGCGATCTCGCTCGCGCCGCCGGCGTCAGCAAGTCTAAGGTCGCACTACTGTTGAACCAATTCCGCCGCGAGCGGCTTCTTGATAGCAAGTCCGAGTTCCGGCTAACACCCGAGATCATCGACCGGCTTGTTGCGGGCTATAGTCAGACCTTGCGCCCAAAACTCGTCATCGGGCGATATCGCCCTCCGGAGCCTTCCGTAGATCCGTTCTTGGTGCGTTTGTCCAACGAGGCGAGCACCCACAAGTTGAGATATGCGTTAACGGGCGGTCCGGCCGCCGACGCCATGCAGCACTTCTACAGTGGCTCCGAGGCTCCCGTCTTTCTAGCGCACCCGGAGACCACTGTCCTCCGTGCTCTCCGTCTATTGCCGGATCGGACCGGGTCGGTAGTCGTGCTCAGGCCATTCGGCGAACTCGTCTATTGGAGGGAATTCGACGACAGGATGGTCGCGCCACCTTGGCTGGTGTACGCAGAACTGCTGGTTAGTAAAGATCCGCGAGCGATAGAGGCAGCGGAAGAGTTCCGCCGGGAATTCCTTCAATGAAGGATGTATTCACTCCGGACCAGATGGCAGATCTGACGGCGATCAACGAGATCTGCGCGGAGCTGAAAGCCGACCTCGTTCTGATCGGAGCGATGTCGCTGCTTTTGTCGATGGGCGACATTGGCCGCTTCACGCGCGACGTCGATCTGACCGTAGCACTCGATCTCGATGAATTTGCGCTTCTGACAGACCGGCTGACAAAGGCGGGATGGACGCGAGCACCGAGACTTGAGCATCGCTGGATAGCTCCTCGGAAAACGATCATTGACCTCTTGCCTGCCGGACCCAAACTCCGCAGTGCAGGTTCCATAGAATGGCCCCTCAGCCAGTTCGCTATGAGTCTCGCTGGTTTCGACCACGTCTTCGCAAACGCCGTCGATCTGCCGTTCACAAACGGGGCACACATTCGCGTCGCGCCACCGATAGTTACCGTCTTGCTCAAAATGATCGCGTACACCGAAGACCCGCACCGCCGGGCCAAGGATCTTGCGGACATCCGCCGGGTGCTCGGACGCTATGAGGCAGACAGCGACAGGTTATTCTCAGATGCTGTGTTCGATGCGGAGCTTCCGGACTTCTCGGAGGCGAATGCCTTTCTGCTTGGAGTTGATCTCCGGGCCCTCGCGACCCAGGACGAGGCTGCTTACATCGAGCGGTTCCTCCAGCATTTCCTCCCACAGGATGAGGAAGAGCTCGATGCGGACGACTTTGCCGAGAGAGAGTTCAGAGCTCGGCTTCACGCCTTCGCAAAAGGCTTCAAAGGGCAATAGCGCCGCGCATCAGATGTCCGGTCGCCCGCGACAACCTTTTTGCGCCTGCTACGGCCGTGACTTCACGCCAGGCGAGAATCAACATGAACGGCGAATGCCCGATCAACGATCAATCCAGTACCGTCTGCGTCGATTGACGCCGGGCATTCCGGCCACAGTGTTCGAACCAGATCCAGCCAGCGCTCCAACTTCTCACGGAACTTTCGTGGACGCGCGTATTCGGCGTTGCCAAGCTGGCTCACGAGACCAAACGAGCCAAACAGTGGAATCCGCTCTTTTCCGCGAGCCTTGAAGCAGCGGTACGACAGCCACATGAACAGGTCCAGCGCCGCCGGGCAGGAAGACAGCGCCTTGGCCGCCTCTAGGTCGGTTGGTATGGGGTGGTCGAGGATCTCGCGATAGAATTCATCGCTGAGCAGCACCATGTTTTGACACTCGCCGGGCAATAAGGCTTCATCTGGATTACGCGAATACCAGATGCGCGCTTCTGTCATGAAGTTGAACCGCGCCTGGTGGACGACCGAGGCTCGCTCAAGTTGCCGGTCAGTGCCGAAGAACATGGTTGCGCCGAAGATCCGCTGGAAGGAAGCGAGGAGGCGGCGGTACTGAGCGCCACCCTGGTGCAGCCCAAATGCCTCCAGCATTTCTGCTGCGCTCCTGAAGGTGATTCGGGGTGACTGCTGTCGAATGGCGACCGTTGCGAGAAACAATGGAACCAGGCGATCCTGCCCCCATGGTAGACCGTAGCTCGGATGACCGGTGACCTGGAGGACGAATTGACCATTCCGGCGCTCATGCAGGATGGTGCCCGGAGCAGGACGTTTCAGCGGGAGACCGCAAAGCACGAAAGGTCGAGCGGAGAATCCGAGGTTTTGCCGTTCCGCATCGCGATTCTCCCTGACAGCCTGAAAGGCCTCAGCCCGTCGCAACGTACGTTTGGAAATGACCAACTCGGGAAAACTGGATTTGAGAACCGTGCCGGCTTTCTGAAGTCCTCTCGAACCGGTCTGGCATCCATCGAGAGCGGGCCTCATCTTCGCCTCCGAGAAGCGACTGAGCGCCAGCAGACAAGGCCGGATTTTTGTGACGTAATTGTGCCATCGGTCCCACTCAATCCGCCCCGATCACACCTCAACGGTGTCCCTAAAATGCTGAAAATGAACGGGAAGAGGTGGCGCACGTAGGTTGAGGTGCTAGCGGGAGCAATCCCGTGGGGGTTCAAGTCCCCCTCTCCGCACCAAATCGGCCCCTGTACTTTCAATTGATTACAGGGGCTTTCCCGTCTGTGCCTACTTGATTTGTGCAAATCCAGCAACGAGTTGGGCAAAAGGGGCAGCTTGCGGCGCCTTCGTTGAGGTGAAGTCAGCGAACGCTCTCGGCCATGAGCGCAGTGGCCGTGGTGTTTTCGACCGCAGCGTAGAGCGTTTCCCGGGTGACGGGTTTGCTCACGAATCCGTCCATGCCGGCGGCAATACACTTATCCAGGTCGCTCTTCATGGCGGCTGCCGTCATGGCGATGATGGGGAGGTGTGCGCCCGACAACCTTTCCCGTGAGCGGATCGCCAGCGTCGTTTCAATGCCATCCATCTCCGGCATATGGACGTCCATGAAAACCAGATCGAAGGTCAGCCGCTCGAGCGCCGCCAATGCCTCGCGCCCGTTTTCCACAATGTGAACGCGATGGCCAGCGTCTTCGAGCATTCGCGCCGCAACCTTCTGGTTAATCCTGTTATCTTCGGCGACAAGGATGCGCCTGGGCTGGAGCCCGCGATTTCCGTCGGCGCGCGCGTTTGGTGACGTGATGTCCTCGCCGTCCTCGGACACAGCCGTCGGAAGCGTCACGGTGAACATGAATGTGGCCCCGAGGCCGGGTGTGCTCTCGAGGCGAATCTCTCCGCCCATCAGCCTGACCAGCCGGCGCGTTATGGTGAGGCCAAGACCAGTTCCACCGAACCTCCTCGAAATCGACTGATCGGCCTGCGTGAACGCGTCGAAGATATGCTCCTGCTGTGCGGGGGAGATACCGATGCCAGTATCGGTGACGGTAAAGCAGAGCGCTTCGCCGCCGGAGTCGCTCGGCGCAACTCTGACTGAGACTCCACCGTGCTCGGTAAACTTAACGGCATTTCCGAGCAGATTCAGCAGAATCTGCCGCAGGCGCTGGCAATCGCCGATCACGAGCGCCGGCACATCAGAGTCGACGTGAGACGTTACCGTCAGACCTTTGCGCCGCGCTTCCACAGCCACGGTCCGAAGCGCGTCTTCGAGCGTGTTGCGTACGGCGAAACGCTCGCGCCGGATCTCGAGCCGGCCGGCCTCGATCTTGCTGAAATCGAGAACATCATTCAGGATCCCGAGAAGGGATACCGCCGAAGACCGAATCATGGCGAGATACTCACTCTGGTGCGCATCCACGCGGGTCCCGGCCATGAGTTCCGCGGCTCCAAGAATGCCGTTCATCGGCGTCCGAATCTCATGGCTCATGTTCGCCACGAACTCGCTCTTGGCGCGACTCGCTGCTTCGGCGGCTACCCGCGCCGCTTCCAACTCGGCAGTTCGTTCCTCCACGCGCCGTTCCAGGTGCAGGTTCAGCTCGCGCACTCTCTGCTCGGCTTCCCTGCGCTCGGTAACATCGCGCGCATTCAGGACGACGCCGTGGACCGCCGGATCGGCGAGAAGGTTGCTGATCGTCGCCTCCAGGAAACACGAGATCTTTGCAGCATGACGGCAGCGCAGCTCAAGGGTCGCCGGCTCAGTCCTGTCCGCGCACAGCAGGGCCGTGGCGGACGTAGAATCCTCCTGGTCCAGATAGTCGAGGAGGTTCGCACCGATCAGCTGGTCCGGTGCGTAGCCCAGCACTCTCGAGCTCGCCGGTGACGCGAAAGTGATTTTGCCGGCATGGTCGAGAACGAGGATGAGATCGGCCGCGTTATGCGTCAGCGATCGAAAATGCGCCTCGCTCCGGCGAACGATCTCGTACAGGTTCTGGACATGAGCGGATGCCTGGTTGAACGCCGTGCCCAGGGCCGCAAGTTCGTCCTGGCCTCCGATCGCGACGCGATGATCGAAATCGCCGCGCGCCAGAGCTGATGCCGCGTCACTTAGAACTCTGAGGGGCGCGGCGATGCTCCTTGTTACGAAAGACGCGAGAATGCCCGCCGCGCTCAGCGCCAGAATGGCGCATATGGAAAGCGTCAGCACCGCGCGGTGGCCCGCCACCCTGATATTTCGTTCGGCCTGCTGCCGTTCCGAGGCGGCGCTCGCTTCGATTTGCCGCGCCAGCGACTGCATCGTTCGGCTCATGGCCTCAGTCTGGTTCGTCAGGCGGAGTTGCAGCGCCGGCCAGTCTGCGGAGCGGGCCATCAGAATCGCTTCACTAATCTGTTGCGGGAGCGACCCCCTGAAGTACGTCAGGGTCCCGCGAATGACCGGGCTTCTTCGCGTCAGGTCGGATGCCGCCAGAGTGGCATGGGCAACGGCAATATCGCGGATCAGTCTTTCCTTGGCCGGCTCGACTGCGTTTACGAACGCTTCAGGATCGTGCATCGCAACCGCGTTCTGGAAGTTTTCGCGGAACGCCAGCACGTCGTTATTGACCTGCAGGATGGCGATCACCTGTTTGTCGACAACGTCAAGCGTCCTAGCCCCGTCCCGGACACTGGTGACCTGCTGTAGTCCGACCAAACCGGTTACCAGCATCAGCAGCAGAATGCAGCCGAAAGACAGTGCTAGACGGATGCCAATGCGCATCCTCGACAGCGGTGACGAGCCCGCGTGCTGGACCGCCGTGCCGGCTGGTGCTGGCCCAGAGTTTCCCATCTGATCTGCTTATCGTCAGAAAAGGTCTATCCCGACACCGTTACCAGCGACGGCATAAAGCGGGTGCACCCTGCCGCCGATTATCCTCCTTGGAGCGGCACAACGCTGAAAAGTGCGGGCTCATAATGGCGCGACCGGCGGCGGGCGTAGTAATCGTCGCAGCGATCTGTGCCTTCTTTAGCTCTTGTTCAGACCGTCTCGGGGCGGCGTCCCGCGGAGAGTTCAGTGTCCGAACACTGGCCACAGGCAGCAGTGACTTCGCTTTCGAGCGCCGCGTTTTTGAGAACTTCGGGCGTCGGCAGGGGCTCCATGTCCAAACGTATCAGGCATTCTCCACCATCAACGAACATCTCGAAGAGGATCTGGAGAGCCTTCGCGAAAAGTCTCCGGATCCGGACATTTATGAAATCGATGTGATCTGGCCGGGCATCCTGGCCGGCTATCTCGTTGATCTCAGGCAGTGGCTCTCCGCGGACGAGATTGCCGCGTTCGCGCCGGAGCTGATTCGCAGTTTCACGGTGGGTGGCAAGCTCATCGCCCTGCCCTTCACTTACGACCGCGCCCTCCTTTATTACCGAAGCGATCTCCTGCGCAAATACGGTTTTCACGGTCCGCCGCGGACGTGGGACGAACTTGATTCCATGGCCGGCGTCATTCAGCGGGGTGAGCGAAAAGCGGGGAATCGCGATTTCTGGGGCTATGTGTGGCAGGGCAGCGCAAGCGAGGCCCTGGTGTGCAACGCGCTGGAATGGCAGGTCTCGGAAGGCGGTGGTCAGATCATCGAACCGGACGGACGTATCAACGTATGCAGTCCGGCGGGGATCCGCTCGCTCGAGCGTGCAGCCTCGTGGGTCGGCAGGATATCTCCTCCAGGAGTCGTGGCGTATACGGAAGAAGACTGCGTCAACGTGTGGCTCGCGGGAAATGCCGCATTCATGAGGAACTGGGTGTACCCTTACGGGGCGATTCGTTCGCCTTCCTCGGCCATTCATGACAAGGTGGAGGTGACGCAGCTGCCGGCAGGTGAATACCGCCGTGCGACCACCAACGGAACCATGGGTATCGGAGTGTCACTCTATTCGCGCAATATTCCACGGGCCGTAGCTGCCTTAAGAGAGCTGACCAATGAGAGTACACAGCGCGACCGCGCGGTTCAGCTCGGACAAATTCCGACTCGCACCAGCCTTTTGCGTGATGCGTCAGTGATGTCTGCGACGCCGCTGTATGAGCTCACCGGCAATCACGGATGGGAACTGGCTGATTCGATTGACCGGCCTTCCACCGCGGCAGGGCCGCGGTACGCTCAGATCTCGAAGGCATACAGCAGCGCAGTACAGTCCGTCCTGATGCGACAGACCAGCGCAGCTTCGGCCATGCAGAGACTCCAGTCTGAGCTCGGCCGAATTCCCGGATTGCAGGGCCGCGCGCGGTAGTATCACGGTTCAGCACGTGGTTCGGGACCGCTGAAGGGCGGTTTGGCGTGGAGGACCAAGTCTTCGCGACAGACCGTACGCAGAGACCGCGCGAACGGAAATCTGAAGTACAATCTCCTCAACGTCATTTCAGCCATTCGGAGCCGCGCATTTGCATTCCTCGCCATACCTCGTTGCGTTGCCCTACGCGGTGGCGCTTGTGCTGGCGATGTATTTCGGCAGGCAGGTGAAGAAGCCGGACCGGTTTGCAGGGCGCTTCTTTGCGTGGCTAATGAACGGCAGCCATGCCCGACTGACCGATTGGGCGCTCACGCATCTGGCCATTCCGGAGGGCGGGACCGCGCTCGATGTGGGTTGCGGCGGCGGCCGCACGATCGAGAAGCTGGCGGCGCAGACGGCGCAGGTTTATGGGATTGACTATGCCGCGGGCAGCGTAGCGGCATCGCGCGCGCACAACAGCAATTTGATCGCGGAGGGCCGCGCACACGTAGAGCGGGGTTCCGTATCGCGGCTGCCCTTTTCGGATGACACGTTCGACCTGGTGACCGCGATTGAGACGCAATACTACTGGCCGGACCTTGACGGGGACATGAAAGAGATCCTGCGGGTGCTGAAGCCGGGCGGGCAGCTGATGGTGGTGGCGGAGAGCTACAAGGGCTCGCGAAATGATGCGCTACTCGGGCCGGTGATGAAGCTGCTGGGTTCGTCGCGATTGAGCGTGAACGATCACCGCGCACTGTTCCTGAAGGCAGGGTACCAGGACGTGGAGATTCACGAAGAGCGCCGCCGCGGGTGGATCTGCGCGAAGGGCAGGAAGATCCACTCGTAGCAGCGGGAAACTCTGTTGAGGTCGCGCACAATTCAATCCGCGGCAAACCGACTGCTGAGGCATCGCGCCGTCCTCGTGAGTCGGCGTCTTGTCCGGTTTTCGGGAGACACTATGTCCCGGGCTCGACGGCATCAATTACGATGTAAATCTCCGACCCCAGCATGTCGCGCGTGTCATCGGTCTGCTTCATGGCCGCCTGCATTTTCTCTTTGCCCCAGAGCTTCTGAAACATCTCCGAATAGTTCGTATTCTCCATTTCGCCGAGGCTGTGGAATCCGGTCACAGTGATGTAGTCATAGTTCTTAGCCCCGGCATACACTGGCGCCATCATCGCCCAAGAAGTGATCTGCCCGGTCTTCAGCCGTTCGCGGTGAATCGGGCCCCATGTGTCGTGCTCGAGCTTGTACGCGTCCTGCCCAGGCTTGCTCTTCATGTAATCGACCTCGTAGTAAGTCCGCTTCGGAGCCGCATTACTGGTCTGAGCGTTCAATCCGGGCAGGCGTACGAGCGCGCCAGCCACGAACGACAGGAAACAGGCAGCAACTACCGTGATGTGCTTCACAGCGGTCCTCCAGAGTGAATTCGCCGCGGGAATGCCCGGGGCGTTCGGGGAAGTATATACGAACCCGCTGCGGCGCGCCAGCGGCTATGCCGTTAGTAGTGTGGGTCGGCGTCAGGCCCACGGGCCAGAGCGGTTATTGCAGGCGCGTACGAGCACAGAAGTTCAGCCGCTGCCCGCGACTCTTTGGAGAGGAGCGCCGGAAAAAACGGAGTTACGTCACAACCCACGGCCCCTCGATTGCACCCGAACTGCGCAGTGAGGGAACCTATGCTGATTCGAAGCAGTTGTGTGTTCGCGGCCCTGTCGCCCCTTCTGGCTCAGGCGCCTCCGCCGCCATCCGGGCCACAGCCGATTTTTCGCGTGAACATCGTCGAGCGCACCACGCCCGCGCTGAATTACGGGCACCTGACCGAAGCAACGAAAATCGGATTCCGGGGGACCGCCCTTCTTCCCCTGGCGCAGGGCGAGGCGACGATTGAGACGAAGCGCGGCGCGGTGCTGGTCAACGCGCATTTCGAGCACGTGCCGGCGCCGGCACGTTTCGGGCGGGAGTATCTCACCTATGTGGTCTGGGCCATCAGCCCCGACGGGCGTGCGCAGAACCTGGGCGAGCTGGTGCTGAACGGCTCCGACAAAGGGAGCCTGACCGCATCGACCGCCATGCAGGCCTTCGCGCTGATCGTTACCGCAGAGCCGTACTTCGCGGTCACCCGCCCGAGCGATGTGGTGGTGATGGAAAACCGGGTCCGTCCCGACACGGTGGGCAAGGTGGAGGAGGTGAACGCCACGTACGAGTTGCTGCCGCGCACCGGCCGGACGTACACCTATGACGAGAGCGCCGCAGCGGCGCGCACCGCGGGCGGGTATCAGGTTTCGATGCCGGTGTATGAGGCCATTACCGCGCGATATCAGGCGCAGAATGCGATTCAGATCGCGCTGGCGGCGGGCGCACAGCAGTATGCGCCGGAGCGCATCGATCGCGCGCAGCAATTACTCGCCGCGTCTGAACGCCTCGACTCCAAAGAACTCAGTAAAGACGTGGTCGCGACGGCGCGCGAAGCGGCGCAGGTGGCCGAGGATGCGCGGCTGATCGCGCTGCGGCGCGCTCAGGAAGAGCGGCTGGCGCGGGATCGCCGGGAGCAGCAGGAGCTGCAGGCGAAAGCGGAACACGACCGCGAACTCGCCGATATCGCCGCGCAGCGGGCGCAGTTGCAGGCTGAGCGCGCCCGTCTGGAGGAGGAGCGTGCTGCGGTCGAGCGGGCGCGGATACAGGCGAACGCTCAGGCAGCAGCGGCGGCGCCAGCCGACACGCACGAAGCGGCCACGGCCGACCGCATGAGAACCGCCGCCACAGAGGACGAAACAGCGCGTCGCGCCAACCGCGCGCGGCTGACGGCATCGCTGCGGGCCTCCTTCAATACGCTGGATACGCCGCGCGGGGTGGTGGTGATTATTCCCGATTCGCTGCTCGATACCGCCGAGGGCGCCGCGCGGGTGCGGATGCGGCTGGCGGCGGTGCAGTCGGTCCTGACTGCCTGGCCGGGGCTTCGCTTCGAGGTGGACGGCTACAGCGACACACCCGCAGGGGCCGCGGCGACCGATATGCGGGCGGAGCAGGTGCGCGGCATGCTTATCGCGGAAGGAATCCCGCCCGCTTCTGTGATCAGCAACGGGTACGGCGCTTCTCGGCCGCTGAGCTCGAACGCGACGGTGAGCGGTCGCGAGCAGAACCGGCGCGTGGAGATCGTCATTAACGGCGCGGCGATCGGCGACACGCCCACCTGGGATCACGCGTATCCGATCGCCCCAGGCAGCCGATAAGACAATCGGCAAGTCTGGCGGCGCAGAACCTGGGTTAGCGGGCGGCTTGTTCGCGGGGCTTGGTGCGCTCCGCAACCTGGAAATGACTCAGGCCGCCGGCATACTGCGCCAGACCGCGGTACAGTGCTTCGGCGATCCTCTCCCGCTGCTCTTCGCGCCGCAGAAGACGCTCGTCCTGGAGGTTGCTGACGAAGCCGATCTCGGCCAGCACGCTGGGCATCGAGGCGCCGATGAGCACAACGAAGGGTGCTTTGCGGACGCCGCGGTCGCGGGAGTGGGAATCGAGGTGCCGCGAAGTAGCGTACAGCGCGTTCTGGATGGAATTGGCGAATTCCCGCGATTCGTCCACCTTTTCATGCAGCGCGATCTTCTGGATTACCTGCTGCAGCTCGCCAATATTGATCTGCGAGCCGGCGTTCTCGCGAGCCGCGACGTCGAGAGCTGCTTTCGATGTCGTGAAGTTCAGATAATACGTTTCCACGCCCGAGGCATTGCGGAGGGGCGAGGAGTTGGCGTGTATGGACAGGAACAGATCCGCGTGCGCTTCATTGGCGATTCGCGTTCGCTGGTCCAGGGGGATAAAGGTATCGTCGCTGCGGGTGTAGACCACCTTGACGCCGAGCCGCTGTGTGATCAGGCGGCCGAGCCGCTGGGTTACATCAAGCACCAGATCCTTCTCCATGAGCCCGGTGGGTCCGATGGTGCCGGTGTCGTGGCCGCCATGGCCCGCGTCAAGGACAACGGTGCCGAGCTTCAGATCCAGGGCGCGAATCATGCTGCGATCGCCTTCCGAATCGCGGCGGGCCGGCGCTGCAATTTCCGGTTCCGGCACGCTGATGGCGGTCTGCGGGACGCGAACGACGGGCGACGGTTGCGGCGGAAGGTTGCGCAACGGCCGCTCGAGGGTGCTGCGCGGGACGATAATCGTGCTGTGATACGGCGGCACGAAGCTCTTCGGCTCCAGCCGGGCGACCAGGGCGGAATTCGTTGGAGCAAGCGCCGGGGCGCCCGCGTTGGCCAGTGACGGCGGTTCGATGATCGGCATGCGCAGGGGCGGCACGGCGAGCGCCCGGGACGGCGGCGGCGTGAATTTTCTGGTCTCCGCCAGCGCTGCGTCGTCGGGCGACATCATGCGCCGGGGTGTTACGCCCGGCTTGTGCAACTCGATAATCAGGCGTTCGGGATTCGTCAGCCGTGAGGTGCTGAATTCCGCCTCGGCGGCAAGGTCGAGGACCACGCGTGTCACGCCCTTGCGCGTTTCGGCGACGCGGATTGCCTTCAGCAGATGATCGTTTACCGGAATGGTGCTGAGAGCGTGGTCGCCGATCTCCGGATAGGTGCCCTGCAGATCGAAGAAGATACGGTCGGGATTGGGCACGCGGTCGGAGTTGTATTCGAAATCGCCGGTGGTTTCAATGGCGATGCGGGTAACGTCGGTGAGCGACCAGAAGCGGACCGCGGTGACGGCATACGGAGCCACAGCCGGGCGCTTCTCCCGCACGTTCGCGGGGGCGCCAAAAGCGGCAGCGCCGAAACAAAGCAGCGCGAGACAATACCGCGCGCGAATCGGGGGGAGGTTCGACATACGCGCCTGGTTTTAACGGGTTTCTATATGGACCCGGCCCTGTTCATCGTAATACATTTCGAGCGGCGGATGTTTATCACCGGCCGCCGGCTGAGTTTCCGTTGCAGGCGGCGGGACCGACTTCGCCGCAGCCTGTTTGCGCGCCCGCTCATACCGGGCGCCCACTTTTTTCACATAGGCCATTGTTTCCGGATAAGGAGGAATGCCGTTGTACTTCTCCACCGCGCGCTCGCCGGCGTTGTAAGCGGCGATGGCCAGCGCGTCGTTTCCGAACAAATCCTGAAGAAAGCGCAAATAGCGCACGCCGCCGTCGATGTTCTGTTTGACATCGAACGCGTTGGAGACGCCGAAGCGCCGGGCCGTGCCGGGCATCAATTGCATCATGCCCATGGCGCCTTTCGGCGAGACGGCCCAGGCATTGAAGCCGCTCTCAACGGATATGACCGAGCGCACGAGCGCGGGGCTCACGTTATACGATTTTGCCGTTTCGTCGACCAGGGTCCGCACGGCCGGATCAGAGATGCGGGGGGCGGGCTCGCCGATCGGCCGCATGATCTGGAAAACGCGCACCAGCTTATGGGAGCGGGAATCCACGCGAACGACGGAGCGCACGCGCGGAGCCGTGGAATCCGGAGCCTCGGTCACGGTAGTTACGCCGGCGCTGCACGTAATGGCGGCCATGAGGAAACAAAACACGGCGTTTTGTTTCAGCCGATTATAGCTGGAAAGTTTGCTTTTACCAATACCTGATCTCATGCAAATCGTTAGGAGAGCGGATGTTAATATTCTGTCATGCGAACGGGGGCCGGCGCCACTGTCCTCCCTGGGAGGGAAGTAGTGTCCGGGAAGGCCGTGGCCGGTTTCGTGCTCGCAGGCGGGAAAAGCAGCCGCATGGGCCGGGACAAGGCTCTGCTCGAGATCGGCGGCGAGCCGCTGCTGTTGCGGGTGGCGCGAGCCGTGTCCGAAGCGGCGGGTTCGACGGTCATTATCGGAGATCCGGGAGCATACGGCCGATTCGGCTGGCCGGTCATCGCTGATGCAGCGCCCGGCCTGGGCCCCGCCGGCGGGCTGTTCACGGCTCTGGAGAACACGACAGAGGACTGGAATCTGGTGGTCGCCTGCGACATGCCGGGAATCACCGCAGCCATGCTGAGGGAGGTCCTGAGTGCAACCCGAGCGTCGGCCGGCGCACGCTGCGCCGCGGCTCGCTCGGTCCGCGGTCCCGAGCCGCTGTGCGCTGCTTATCATCGCTGCTGCCTCGGCGAGATTCGGCGCGCCATCGCCGGCGGCCGCCTGAGAATGCGCGACCTGCTGGCCAGTCTGGAGCCCGAGGAAGTGCCGGTGAGTGATGTCCATGTGCTTGAAAACATTAATACGCCGGCAGAATGGCTGTCGTGGATGGCCCGCAAGGATAACTAATCGGCATGACCGAGTTTCCGCATTACATCGAGTTTCGACACGTGTATAAGACGTTCGACCACCCGGTACTGGTCGATGCCAGCTTCTTTCTCGACGTGGGGACGACGCTCGCCATTATTGGCCGCAGCGGGGTGGGCAAGTCGGTCAGCCTGGGGCACATTATGGGCTTCATCAAGCCCGACCAGGGCCGGGTGATCGTGTCGTATCGCGACATTACCGACTTCACCGAGAAAGAGCTGCGCGCGATCCGGAAGAAGGTCACTATGGTGTTTCAGTCCGGCGCGCTGTTCGATTCTCTCACCGTAGCCGAGAACATACTGTTCTCGCTCGAGTTGCGGGAGGACTACAGCGCGGCCAACAAGGACGAGGTGGTGGACGGACTGCTGGACATGGTCGGACTGCGGCAGTATCGGGACGCGTATCCGGCCGACCTTTCAACGGGATACAAGCGCGCGGTGGCGATCGCGAGGGCGCTGGCGGCGCAACCGGAATGCATCCTCTACGACGAGCCCACCACCATGGTGGACCCCATCATGTCCGACGAGCTGACGGACCTCATGCTAAAGCTGAAGCGGGACCTGAAGCTGACCGCGGTGGTGGTGACGCATGATCTGGATCTGATGCGCCGTGTGGCCGATTCCGTGGTGGTGCTGTTCGAAGGCCACGCGATTTATTTCGGGCCGGTCGCGGACCTGGAGAAATCGGAGCATCCGCACATCCGGGAATTTCTGGCTATGGATCGCGTCGAGATGGGCTGAGGGGCGGCGATCAGCTGTCGTTTTTAATGATGCTGATAGCGCCATTGCGCTCGAGGATGGCGTATTTGATGCCGTCCAGTGTTTTGACGCTCTTGACCCGCGCGGCGGCCATGACATCGGTTTCATCCAGTCCGAGCCTGCGCATCAGGTCCTTGTGCCAGACGCCCCGCTCGACCAGCGCCACTGGAGTGCCGTCGACGATGAGGCCGAATTTGGGGAAGCGTGTTTTCAGGTATGACACGAGGCGGTGCATCAGGGCGATGGTGACGACGGCGCAGACCGAGTTGGTTTCCGAGCGGTCGTCGCCCATTGTGCAAAGGATGATGACGCCGCCGATCAGGAAGATAAGCACGAACTCGAAAGGGGTCATCTGAGCGCCGGGCCGCCGCTTGAGAACGCGGACGGTAAGCACGAGGTAGAAGTAGCCGAAAATCGCATGCCAGATGGTAGTCATGCACGCACCCTCAGGGGAAGATGGCGATTTTGAGCCGCATCTGGTCCGCACCGGGCACGCGCAACGTCAGCCACGCCGAGCCCACTTTCGCCGGCTGCATCGAGAACTGGACGGAGTCGGGCTGCGGAGCCGCGACCCAGGTGTACAGGATGCCGTGGCCATCGAGGGCGGAACGGTCCGCCTGGGGAATGAGGCGCTGACTGCCGAGCTCGTGCAGCAGGCTGTCACTGGCCCAAAGCTGGATGCCGCCGTTGCGGACGGCGTTCTGGCCGAAGTGAATGGTCAGCAGCGACGGCGCGCCGAAGCGCTCGATGCGCTCGTACTCGATGCGCATGCTGCCGTCGGGGGTTTTGGCCTCTGCTTTCGCGAACCAGCCGCGACCGAAGAAGCCGAGCGCGTCCAGAATTACGAGGGCGGTCAGAGCGAGCCACAGAATGTGCTCGAAGCGCCACCAGCGGCGCTGGAATTCCAGGTCGGAGCCGACTGCGACTTCATTATTAATCTTTGCGACACTGTCTTCGATCTGTTTCGTTTCGATGTCTGCGGGCATAATCCTCTCGGTCAGTCTTCGGCCGGGATGATGCTGATTTCGCCGTTACGCTCCAGGAAGGCGTATGCGATCTGATCGAGCCGTTCGAGCCCTTTGTCACGCGCGGCGGCCATGACATCGTCGTGCTGAAGGCGCATACGGCGCATGGTGTCCGGGCGCCACCTTCCTTTCTCCAGCAGAACGAGCGGAGTGCCGTCGGCGATGCGACCGAAAACGGGCCAGTGCTGGCGAGCCCAGACCATGAGGAAGTGCGTAAGGGCGATGGAGGCGATGAGGCCAACCGCGTTCAGCAGGGAGCGATCGTCGCCGACCATTGATGTCAGGGTGAGTCCACCGGCGAAAAACACGAAAACGAATTCGAAGGGCGTGATCTGCTTGCCCGGACGCCGGCCGGCGACCCGGACCATGAGGACCAGAAACAAATATCCGAAAACGCCGCGCCAGACTCCGCCCACCGAAGTCGCCTCCGGTGGTTCGACGCTGCTGGTTCGAGGCGCGGATGGGCTAACAGTTAGTTACTGTGCTGGAATCGACGTTTTGGGCGTGAATTGTGCAAGCCAAGGGCTTGCACCACAATCGGCATTTCCGGAGAATGTCCAAAGTCCAGAGGCGGGCTGAGAGCCCGCCGCAGGGCGAGGCCCTGCCCCCCATCGAGCGAGAAGTGCAAGACAAAGGCTTCCAGTACAGTCCTAACGGGAGGAGAGGACGATCTGATTGCCTTCCGAATCCTTCATCATGACGAACGTGCCCCAGGGCTGCTTTTGAGGCGGGCCGGCGAACTCCACGCCCCTGCTCTGGAGGTTGGCGTAGGTCCTGTCGATGTCGTCGACCTCCCAGGAGGTGTTGAGAAACGTGCCGATGCGGTCTTCGTGTCCTTCGGGCGTGAACAGCACGATACCGGTTTGCGCGCCCGGTATCGAGAGCTCGATCCAGCGCTGGCTATCGGACATTTGCTGATCGGTGAGGACCCGAAAGCCGAGCTTTTCGGTGTAGAACCTGAG
>DASRCB010000307.1:0-7176 GCA_035653295.1 Bryobacteraceae bacterium | reverse complement strand
CGCCGCCGCAGTGCAATTCCCCGCAGGAATCCAGGCTGCTAACCGAAGTTAACTGGCCAGGCCTAAAGATGTCCTAAGCAGGACATAAGGATTCCATAAGGATCGAGCCGGCCCCCGGAACCAGTCCTATTCCTCTGTTCGCTCGCCTCGGCCCACACCATGTATGAATCGTTCGCAGAGAATGAGTCCAGCCGCAGATTCCGCATCAAAGCAGGCCGGAGGCGCACATGTCGATTCGGGAATTCCTGACAATCAAGAGCCTGGCGCGGGCCGGCAGCCGTGACCACGTCATACCCCCGCTTACTCGAGGCCGTCAGTTTCTGTGCAATGTTGCCGCAGCCGTGATCCTGTGTTCAGCAATTCATTGGAACGAGACCGGACGGCGGTTGGGCTGCTCGTCGATTTGGTGTCGATTAGAGGGCTCTTACCGGCGTCAGAAACCTCCCGCAGCGAGCGCGAGCCGGCCAGCGCCATCGAGGCTTCAAGTCCCGGTGGCTTCGAGCAGTTTTCACTCCTCGCATTCGGAGCCCATTTCGGCCTCGGGGCGCGCACTGTTTCAACGGCTCGCTACAATTAGATAATCTCCGGGGCGCCGGACTCGCCCGGCATATGTGTATCGACCCACAGCGTGAGGAGTTGATCCGCGAGGAGTTGGGCCGAATCGTGGCCAGCGATCTCTTCTGCCGCTCGGACCGGCTCCGCCGTTTTCTGCGCTTTTCAGTGGAGCAGGCGCTCCGCGGCGAATCAGATCGAGTGAAGGAATATGTGGTCGCCGTGGAAGCGTTCGGCCGCCCGGCCTCCTTCGATTCCCGTGTCGACCCCGTGGTGCGCGTCGAGGCCCGCCGCCTGCGGCGCCGCCTCATGGCCTGGTACGAGGGCGAGGGCCGCAACGCTCGCGTCCGCATTGAGCTTCCGCGCGGCCGGTACGCTGCCTTGTTTCATGACCCTGCGGCCGCCAGTGCCCCGAAGCGCGAACCCGCGCCTGCCCAGCGCACCATGGCCGTTCTGCCGTTCGCCAACCTGAATGCCGGTCCCGAGAACGACTACCTGTGCGACGGCCTCACCGAGGAGCTGATACAGTCGCTCACGAAGGTGCGCGAGCTGCGCGTAGTGGCGTGGCATTCGGCGGCGCGCATGAAAGGGCGCGAGCAGGACCTGGAAGCCATCCGCGAACAACTGGGCGTCGAAACCATTCTGCGCGGCAGCATTCGTTGCTTAGGCGATCGCCTGCGCATCACTGCCCAGTTGATCGAATCGGCGACCGGCTACTATCTCTGGTCCGAAAGCTGGGACCGCCTGGCCTCCGATGTGTTCGCCATTGAAGAGGAGATCGCGCAAGCGATCGTGAATACCCTGCGGGTGCAGCTCTGGCCCGAATCGGCCACGCGCCTGACACCCAGGGCGACCAACATCGAGTGCTATAACGCGTATCTGAAGGGCCGCTTCCACTGGAACAAGCGCTCACCCGAAGGCCTGCGGCTGGGGCTCCGCTGTTTCGAGAATGCCGTGGGGCTCGATCCGGACTGGGCGCTGGGATGGGCCGGCCTCGGCGACAGCTTTGCAGTCCTCGCGGAAAACGGGCTGCTGCCCGAGGAGATCGCAATCCCCGCGGCGAAGCATGCCGTCGAGCGAGCTGCAAGTCTCGATCCCAATCTCGCCGAAGCGTATGCGACGCTCGGATTTCTGCGCTCCCGGTACGACTGGAAGTGGGATGAGGCGGCCGTATTGTTTCGCCGCGCGATCGACCTCAACCCCGGTTACGCCACAGCGCACTTCTGGTATGGATTTCACTATCTCGCTATGACCGGCCGTCTCGAGGAGGCCCTGGCTGAGGAAGAAGTTGCTGTCTCGCTCGATCCACTGTCGGTCATCGCTCAGGAAGGCCGTGCCTTCGTTTTGATGCTGTCGCACCGCTACGAGGAGGCAATCGAACGATACCGGCTGCTGCTGGACTTCGAGCCGTCCTTCTACAAACCGTGGACGTCACTCGGGCGAGTGTATGCGCAAATGGGCGACTACGCCAGGGCCATCGAGATGTACGAAAAGGGTCTCCAGCTGGGCGGCACGATTCCGAATATACTGGCTGCGCTCGGCCAGGCGCACGCCCTCAAAGGAGAGACGGATCGCGCAAGGGAGTTATTGCAGCAACTGCACGAAATGTCTTCCTCGGCGAGCCCGAGCGGCTGCGGGAGTTCGCCCGTTGCGGCCACCTGCTTCGCCATCGTTCACCTGGGCCTCGGGGAAAATGACCGCGCACTCGACTGGCTGGAAGCGGGCATGGAACGGCGTCAAATGTCCTTATCCGCGCTGAAGGTGCATCCGGTTTACGACCCTCTTCGACAACAACCGAGGTTCCAAACGCTGTTGGTCCGTCTCGGCCTGAGCCACGCCAGCCGAAACGAGCGCTCGCCCGCCGTCACCCTGGCTTAGCAAGTCATTCAATCGAGATGGGGTGCAGCGGTCCAGAGAGCCTGTCGCTGGTTGTTTGGCTCCATTCGGGTCCTCGAACACGGAGCGAAACTGCGCCTCCTTCGTCGCGCACCGGTTCGGGTCCGCATCGCTGACACAGTGGGCGTTTGCGAACCGCCGCGGAAACCAAAGAGGTCTGGTTTCCGCTTCCCACCTGGGGACCCAAACGGGTGTTCTGAGCCGGAGCGCTGTGTCTATGCCGACGCGCAACTCTGCCAATGCAACCGGGTATTGACGGCTGCCCGTGCTCTGCGGTGGTGATTGGCAGAATGGCCGGGCGCCTCAAAGCCGCCGAAACGGCCGATCGATTGCGCCTAAGTGCCGTCGATCCGAACTGACCTGCCCCCCATAAACTCTGCCAATGATAATTGAGAAGCTCCGTAAATGAATAACGAAAGGAGCGTTACCCGCCTGCGGATCGAACAGGAACACTGGCCGCTACGCGGGCTGTCTGCCGCCGTCCAACTCTGATCGAATGGAGGAGTTAAGGACAGCCGAGCATCATCCCTGGCCAGTGCTCCGGCAGAAACTGACGACCTCTGGTTTTCTGGGAGAGAACCGCTTTTGGACTATGCTTGTCGCAGCCCGTTAGCAGCAAACGGCTTTAAGATGGCGGAATTGCAGCGCCGTGGTTTGTTGGCCAGCAGCCAGATGGCGCCGGGCTCGGTCGAGTTCCTGCACAAGCCGTTTTCTCCGAACCAGTTTCCTCACCGTGTCCAGGCGCGTTTGAAATGACGCCGAACCATCAGAGTTGCGGGTTGCAACTTCCTGCCTGATTCTCCTGGATAAGGGGCAACGCCATTTTCGCCTTTTCGTAGTGAACCAGGTCTTTTAAGCGGTAACACGGGCCGCATTCTCCACGGGAGATTATGGGCTCGTATTGGTCGATGACAGGTGCTAATTCTTACCGGAAGGCTTCGGCGATATAGATGTTTTCGCCGTGGCGGTCCACCTGGGTGAAGAACAGGGTTCGCTCATCCGGGGAGAGGCATACGCCGGAGTCCCAGGCGACGGGAACGGCAGTGGTGTTCGCGATCTCGCGCCTCGCTGTTGTGGCAAAGTCGTAGAACATAATCGCCGCGTGGTAAGGGTGGGTTTTTCGGCGGTATTCAAGGAAATAGACGCCTTTCGTACTCACGGCCCAGTTGCCCCACATCTCGCCGGGCACGTCCGCGAGGAGAGTTTCTTCCGGGCCGCCTTCCGCTGGTACGCGGTAAATTCCGCCAATGGGCGACTGCTTGCTGTAATACACATACCGCCCGTCAGGCGATTCGAATGCCGCGAATCCGCCGTTCTTTGTGATCTGCCGCGCCGGGCCCGCCACCACGGGCTGTTTCCAGACCTGGAACTGTCCGGTCCGGTCCGAGGCGAAGTAGATCGACTTGCCGTCCCGCGACCAGCTCGGCAGGATGTCGCTGGACGGCTCCGAGGTGAAACGCCGTACGGGTCCGCCGTCCGGTGACGAGATGACGATATCCGCGTTGGCGCCGTCGCGCGTCTCGAACGCGAGCAGCTTGCCATCGGGGGACCAGCGCGGCGATCCGGTGAGCGGGCCGTTGTAGTGCGTCAGCTGCCGGGCGCGCGTGCCGTCCGCCTTTGCCACCCAGATTTCGTTGGCCCCGGTTCGATCGCTGCGGAAAGCAATATTGCGCCCGTCGGGCGAGAGCTGCGGGCTCGTGTCGAGCATGGTAGAGGCGATAACCCGCCGGGCAGCGCCAGCGCCGTCGAGGGGAAGCGCCCAGATATTGGCATCGAAGATCTGTGTCCCCCATGCGAGCCAGCCACCGTGGTGTGAGGCCGCCGGCTGCGCTACGGATTCATCCGCTTGAGTCAGCAGCGTGGGCGAACCGCCGGACACGGGGAATTCCCACAAGTTATGCGTGCCTCCAAGCCGGCGTGAGGCGGCAACGATGCTTTGCCCGTCGGGCACCCATGCGTGTCCTTCAATAGCCTGGTTATCGAAGGTGATCCGTTTCGGCTCGCGATGCTGGTCGGAGACGGTGACCACGTACAGATCGTCTGTGGAATCCATCACCGTCCGGCGAAACGCGACGAGTTTTCCGTCGGGCGAGAATACCGGGTCCGTGTCGCCGGAAATGCTCGCGGGCGGCGACGTGATGAATCTTTTTTTGCCCGTTCCGACACTAATGAGCGTAATTCGGCTTGGTTCGCCCGGTGAAGCACGGTCGGAGGTCACGAACAGCCGGCCATCGGGCGACCAGTCGACGCGCCCCCACGTCGTCAACGGCGAGAGCACCTCAGCATGTTTCTGTTCGTTCCCGCTTGCAAGATCGAGAGTGTAGATCGCATTTCGGCGAGGATCGATCCTCCTCAGGAATGCGAGGCGTTTGCCATCCGGTGACCAGACGGGGCGCTCGTCGTTCACACCGCTGTTCGTCACGCGCCGCGGTGTGTCGCCGTCGACCTCCTGGATGTAAATCTGTGCCGCGCCTTCGTCGGCGCCGTCCCATGAAAACGCGATGGTCCGGCCATCTGGTGAAAACGCCGGTCCGCGCTGATACCCAGGATAGGCCGTGAACGGTCTTACGTGCAGCGCCGAGTAACGCGGCGCCCGGCGCCACGACAGGGCAGATGCGCCAACCGCGATCAGGGCTACGGCGCAGGCCGCTGCCGACAGGGCGTTGCGCCGGATCCATGAACGCGGGGGAAGGGGACGAATGGGCAAGGTCTGGATATTGCTTTGTGGACGGGGCTGCGCCACCCGGAACTCAGGTACATAGCCGCCCTTCGGAAGATCGATCCAGATCGGGTCCTCGGGATGGTTCTCGGTGTATTCGAACAGTTTTTGCCGCAGGCGCCGAGCCTGGCTTCGGACTACTGGGTCAGCTTTCGGATCGTATCCCGGCTCACGATCAAACACGTGAACACCGATCACCGTCTCTTTCAGCATCTCGGTACGTCCGGCCAGGGTCTCCGTCACGATGAACCGAAGGAAACGGCTCATACGGTCGGCCTGTGCGAACTCGGCGCTGGAGAGAGTCCTCTCCAGCTGCTTGCGAACGGCGTCCGGATTTGGCTGGATCGGGACTACATTGGATGTCACAGCAGTGTTCATCAGGTTACCTCTGTTGACAGTCGGCGCGCAAGTCCTTGATTTCACGAGGTAACCAGAGGTGTGAGCACCCAGGCGGCACCCTTTTACACCGCGATTTCACGTCAGCCGTATACGGAGAATTGACTTCCGACAGCCGCCGCAGCTCAGGAGCGGGGGTCGGGAGGAGAATTTAATGAAGAAGTCGAAGGTCTCGGGCATCTTACGTGCCGACACTGCCCTGCAGCAAATCACGATTACCGGACAGAATTTCGGAACGCTGAAGCCGACAGTCTGGCTAAATAACGTGCCGCTCAGTGTAAACCTCTTCACAGACACGGCGGTCACGCCGTTCCTTCCGGCGAACATCGCTCCGGGTAGCTACCTGCTGGTCCTCTCAAATACAAAAACGAGGTTGTTCGGGTTTTTCGTAACGACGCTGGGAGCGGTCGGGCCGCGCAGGACCCGAGGGGCGATACCGGCGCGACAGGACTCCAGGGCTTGCGGGGCTTGCAGGGTCCGAAGGGCGACACTGGGTCGACCTGGCCTCAGGGACTGGCAGACCAGGCCGGACCGAATGGCGCGTTTTTCTCAAACACCGGACAAACGATCAATGCCGGAGAGAACAGTCTCGCGCTCTCTATTACGGAGTTCGCCACTGGCCTTTCGTTGTCGAGTAATGCCGTCCAGATCGACACGCCCGACTTCGCGCTGCTGACGGATTCGGTCTTTACGCCGCCACCATCGATCGGGTCGTATGCGGACCTGTTCGCCTCGTCTGCCGATCCGATCAACCTGTACAGCATGGACCCAAATGGTCCCAACTTCGACCCGCTGTCGAGTGGCGTCTCGTTTGGGAGGCGCTGACGGCTTCGGCTTCTGTCCAGGTTACGCCCGAGCCATCGACTGTCGCAACAGGCCTGGCTGCGCCTGCAATTCTTCTCAATTTCGGTCGATTTCGCACAGCGGATCGTAAGCACGGCAGCCAATAAATTTAATCTGAAGTTAAAGGAGATCCATGTCCCTGATATTACGCTCGTCCTGTGCCTTTGCAGTGGCTGTGGTGTTCTCGGCAGGCATCGTCCTCGCCGACCAGCCGCTTCCGATTGTTGAATCGACAACGACGGACAGCAGTGTGCAGCAACTCACCATAAATGGCCAGAACTTCGGGACAGCGAAGCCGAGCGTCTGGCTGAATAACGTTCCGTTGACGGTGAGCCTGTTCACCGACACCAGCGTGACAACGTTCCTGCCGAAAAACATCGGCGCAGGCACTTACCTCCTGGTCGTGCAAAATGCGAAGAATCGGCTGTTCGGGTTCTTCGTTGCAACTATTGGCGCCCTTGGCCCGCAGGGTCCGGCAGGACCAGTCGGTCCGCAAGGTATTCAGGGACCGTCCGGCGCCGCCGGACCGCAGGGTCCGCAGGGCATTCAAGGCATGACTGGGCCCATTGGCCTTACTGGGCCGCAGGGCCAGACGGGGCCGCAGGGACCCGCGGGCCTCACGTGGCAGGGGCCATGGGCGGCCGGCCAAAGCTACGCGAAGTTTGATGCCGTGAGCTGGAACGGGTCGGCGTGGATTAACAGCACCGACGCAAATCAGAACCAGCCGGATGCACAGGGGAGCGGATGGACGCTGCTGGCAAGCGTGGGGG
>DASRCB010000306.1:0-3346 GCA_035653295.1 Bryobacteraceae bacterium | reverse complement strand
GATCGAGTAATACCCCGGCACGACACCGTAGCCTGGGACATTGTCGGGCTTCAGCCAGGAGCCTGTGATCGTGGGCGCCTCTGCCGTGAGCGTCCCCTGGCCGGCGTTATAGAGCACCACGTTCGCTGAGAACGGATACGTCAGCGGCGGCGCGCCCTGCGCCAGCCGGATCACCAGCCCATCCGGCGCCGGCTGCGGAGCGAAGGTCGCCGTGGTGGCGGATGCTACTGCGATCGGCTGCGTCGTCAACTGCATGGTGACCGGGATGGTCTGGTTATCGGCCGGATTCGAGCCGCCCGTAGTCGTGACGGTGCCGTTGTACGTTCCCGGTGACATCGTGGCCGGCGGCTGCAGGTGGATGGTGTACGGGTAATTAAACCGGAAGCTGCCGCTGCCGTCGACCGAAAGCGCCAGCCAATTGGCGCCGTCCTGCGTGGTGACGTGAGAATTGAGATAACTCGAAGCCGCGAAGTGCACATCGCGCGTCCTGCCGGGGGCTGCGTACACGTTCACCCCGCCGACGCGCACCGTGACCACCACCGTTTGCGGCGCATCGATCGTCGATGCATCGCCGCTGACCGTCACGATGGCCGAGGATGTCCCCTGGGGCAGTCCGGCCGTGTTGATCGTGAACTGGATCGGGATGCAGCTCGCGGCGGCGGTCGTCGTCACGCACTTCCGCGCCGCGCCCGGCAAGGCAGATACCCATGGCTGCGAGGAGGAAACCGCCAGCGAAAGCGTGCCATCGCCCAGGTTATACGCTTCGAGCGTCTGGGTGTTCGTAGGCCCGGCGGCGGCAACCTGCACCGGTCCCACCGTGCTGCTGACCAGCCGTAGCATCGGAGCCGCATTCAAAAGAGAGGAAAAAGAAGTTACAAGAACAGCGAGGAGACCGGCAGATGTCTTCAGACCCACTCAAGCGCACCCTTCTTGTAGGCCCATACGTAGCCCACTACGAGAATCGCGAGAAAGACAGCAACTTCCCAGACGCCGAACCAACTCAGTGCACGGTACCGTACTGCCCACGGAAATAGGAAAATCGTTTCCACATCGAAGATCACAAACAGGATCGCGATGATGTAGAAGCGCACCGTGTAACGTCCCCGCGAATCCGAGGCGGCTTTGATGCCGCACTCATAGGCTTCCAGCTTGGCCAGGAATGGCGCCGACGGACGAATCAGCTTTGCGACCAGTATCGTCACGACGGGAAAGAGGATAGCCACCACCAGAAAGATGAGGATGGGGATGTAGCCGTCCGGCATGCGAACAACTATATCACGCCGAAAGTTTGCTGGGACACCTTTTCCACCCTGCCGCGAACGGTCCAGCGGAGGCTGGCTTCGACTAGGGTAAATCCCTGATCTCCGGCAGCATCGTACCACGCGTCCCGGAGCCGTGTACCGGTACGCCGGGAGCGTACCGCAACACCACCAGTACCTTTGCTTTCATTGACTTGTGAGCCTTCGCACCCTAACATGAACTCGATGCCGAGCAATCTCTCCTGCCGATCTCGACAGGACCGAAACAGGACGGAATCGCACACTGCCGCAGCGCGGTGGGCCTCCGTGGCGCAGTGCTGCCTCGCGCTCTTCGCCCTGGCGGTGCTGCCTGCTCCGGCGCACGCCAATACGTACCTTTTCAGCGTTCAGGGCACCGACATTCTGAACGCGATTGCCAACACCGGCAGCGACCCCAATACCACCTCGGATGCGTATTTCTCCATCTTTCTTCAGCCCGCGCTGAGCAATTTTACGTTCACCTCCGAGACCGGGCCCAACCCGACGGCCCCGACCGATCCCTGGACGGCTACGACGATCGTCGATTACGCCGATCTCGGCAACAGCAGCCCCTTTGCGCAGTTTTCGAAAGGCCAGAACCAGACCCAGGTGGCGGTCCTCAGTAATGCATACGGCACCTGCTCGTCGAACTGTACGCAGAGCCAAAACATTTTTTACAACACCACTTACTCGGATACTTACAAATGGCCGATCGGCTGGGGCACGGTCACGGGATCGGTCAAGGATATCCTGCCGCAGACCGACACGTTCCAGTTCACGATCACCACAAGCCAGGCCCTTTCCGGCATGGTCACGGTGAACGGCGTCGCGGAGGCGATCCACTCGCAAAGCAGTCTTTCGGACAGCCAGCCCAAGACCGAGGGCGATATTACGTTTTCCCTCTCGGTTACGCCGCTGGCGTCGACTCCGGAACCGGACACGGTCATTCTCCTCGCAGCAGGCGCGTTCTTCCTGCTGATTGGCAGAAAATCGCTCAAACGCAACTCTAGATAATTTCGCAATTGAACATGCCGAAAGCAGCCCGACTCTACTCGTACGCCCTCACGCTCGCCGCCACGCTCGGCTCGGCCTTTGTGCTCTCCACGCCGGCATCCGCGCAGAATTGCAGCGCTTGCGCCGCTGTCTCGATTCCGCCGACCCCCGTGCACGCCGTGGTCTCGCCGAATTCGAATCCGCAGATCACGGACGCTTCGACCGGCTGGGGCGAGTTCTCGATCAAGATTTCGCCATCTTCCACCGGAGCCGCGCTCCCGGCGCAATTGCCGGCCGGCAATTACCAGGGATGGTGCGGCACACTGCAGACGGACCAGGCGGGACAGACGCCCGATTTCACCGCATCCACAAGCCTGGGAAGCACGAATCCTCCCATTACCAGCACGGTGTTGGGCGAGTTGATCTACCTGCTGAATCACAAGCAGGGGACCGTCGCCGATGTGCAGGAAGCGGTCTGGACGATTCTCACGCCCTCTCGCGACGCCTACCTGCTGGCCAACGGATTCACCGCCGCCGATGCGATGTATCAGGCCGCGGTCCTGAATTTCGCCAGCTATACCCTGCCCGCGGGCGGCATTTATCCCGTCGTTCTGCTCTCCAACAACAACGGTGTGCAGAACATGCTCGTCGAGACGATTTACGGCGGCTCGATCGGCGACCGGGTCTGGCTCGATACCGCGACCCCGCAAACCGGATACGCCGGCGCCGGCGGCATCCAGCAGTTCAACACCTTCCCCAATCCGCCCTCGCCGTATCAACCCGGCATCAACGGCGTCACCGTGAAGCTGCTGGACGCGAGCGGCAATCTTCTCGCCACCACCGTTACCGGTCCCTCCCCCGTCAACTACCCGTATCTGCCCCCGCAGACCAATGGCTGGTATCAATTTACCGGCCTCGGCAACTCGACCAATTATCAGGTCGCGATCGACACCACCCAGCCGGCGCTGGCGGGCACGACGCCATCACCGGCGCTGCAGGGCGGGAATACGGCTACGGACAGCAATACGAATCCCACCACCGTCATCCTGCCGCTCGGGACAACCAACCCGGTGGTC
>DASRCB010000305.1:0-39793 GCA_035653295.1 Bryobacteraceae bacterium | reverse complement strand
GGCGCGGCGGATGATCTCCACCCCGATCTGCTCGTCGCCTTCCACCTTCAGGCCCTGAAGCGCCTTCGCCGCGCGCAGCAGCGCCACGCCGCCGCCCGGAACAATGCCCTCTTCCACCGCCGCGCGGGTGGCATGCAGCGCATCCTCCACGCGAGCCTTCTTCTCCTTCATCTCCGTCTCGGTAGCCGCGCCAGCCTTGATCACCGCCACGCCGCCGGCCAGCTTCGCCAGCCGCTCCTGCAGCTTCTCGCGATCGTAGTCGGAAGTGGTCTCCTCGATCTGCGCGCGCAGCTGCTTGATGCGGCCCTGGATGCCCGCCTCTTTGCCGTTGCCTTCCACGATGGTGGTGTTGTCCTTGTCCACGACAACGCGCTTGGCCCGGCCGAGGTCGTCCAGACGAACGCCTTCCAGCTTGATGCCGGTCTCTTCCATGATGGCCTTGCCGCCGGTCAGGATGGAGATGTCCTCCAGCATGGCCTTGCGCCGATCGCCGAAGCCAGGAGCCTTCACCGCGCAGGCATTCAGCGTCCCGCGCAGCTTGTTGACCACCAGCGTGGCCAGCGCCTCGCCCTCAACCTCTTCCGCGATGACCAGCAGCGGTTTGCCGGACCGAGCAATCTGCTCCAGCACCGGCAGCAGATCCTTCATGTTGCTGATCTTCTTCTCGTGGATCAGGATGTACGGATCCTCCAGCACGCACTCCATGCGGTCCGGATCGCTGATGAAGTAGGGCGACAGATAGCCGCGGTCGAACTGCATGCCTTCCACGGTCTGGAGCTCAGTGACCATGGTCTTGGCTTCTTCCACGGTGATGACGCCGTCCTTGCCCACCTTCTGCATCGCTTCGGCGATGATGTTGCCGATGGTGGAATCGCCATTGGCGGAAATGGTTCCCACCTGAGCGATTTTCTGCTCGTTCTCCACCTTCTGCGACTGCTTCTTCACTTCCTCGACGACCACGTCAACAGCGCGCTCGATGCCGCGCTTCAGGGCCATCGGATTTGCGCCCGCGGCCACGCTCTTCACGCCCTCGCGGAAGATGGCCTGCGCCAGAATGGTGGCGGTGGTGGTGCCGTCGCCGGCGATGTCGCTGGTCTTGGAGGCCACTTCGCGCACCATCTGCGCGCCCATGTTCTCCAGCGGATCCTTGAGCTCGATCTCCTTGGCCACGGTGACGCCGTCCTTGGTGATGGTGGGGCCGCCGAACTTCTTCTCCAGCACCACATTGCGCCCCTTGGGACCCAGCGTTACCTTTACCGCGTCGGCCAGCTGATTGACGCCGCGCAGGATCGCCTGGCGCGAATTCTCGCTGTATACGATTTGCTTTGCTGCCATGAATCCTCTCTCCTTCGAATCTGGAATTGACGCTGCTTACGCGGCCTTCCCGGCCGGCTTCGCTGCGCCCTCGAGCACGCCGAGAACCTCGTCCTCGCGCATGATCAGGTACTCTTCGCCATCGATCTTGATGTCACTGCCGGAATACTTGCCGAACAGGATGCGGTCGCCCGCTTTGACGTCGAGGGGCACGACTTTGCCATCCTCGAGGCGCTTCCCCTTGCCAACAGCGACAACTTCGCCTTCCTGCGGCTTCTCTTTCGCCGAATCCGGAATATACAGGCCGCCCTGCATCGTTTCCTTCTGCTCGATACGGCGCACGACGATGCGGTCGTGGAGCGGACGAATATTCATGCGTTTAACCTCCGTCATTCAATTCAGTGGATATGGACTACGACGAGCTTCCGACCCGCCGGCCCGCGACCGTCTGTTGCCGGCCGGGCGGATCTGCTCGTGTGAAGCTCACTTCATTTATTAGCACACTTCCTCGTCGAGTGACAAGATTATGGTGGAAGCTGTTCATAACGCTGGACATATTCCTGTTGACACTCGGAGCTGCAGACTGCTTTTATGGCCGTTAGGGAGCTTTACATCCTCCCGCCCCCCTAACCGATAGAATGATTGCAGATGCGACGGAGCGGCCCGCTGATTCTCATCGTGATCGTGGGCATGCTCGCTTTCCTGGGCAGTTCATGGCTGGTGCGCCGCAACGAACAGCACAAGGCGGCCCCCCACATTCCCCGTGTGCTGCCGCCCGGCACCGAGTCCACCGCAGAAGAATGGTCGTGGCATCAGATGAACGGCACCAACCCGAAAGCGGAAATTCACGCCAGGGATTTCCGCGAGCTCAGTTCATCCGGCCGGTTCGAACTCAGGCAGGTGGAGCTGGACATCTACAACAAGGAGTACACCGAGTACAACAGGGTGGTGAGCGCCAGCGCCGACTTCGATACCTCCAGCAACATGATGTACTCGGATGGGCAGGTCTCGATCACGCTGCGCATTCCGGTGGGCAAGCAGCCCGATAACCAACTGATGGTGGTCACATCGTCCGGCGTGCATTTCGACATCAAGAGCGGTCGCGCCTGGACCGATCGCCCGGCAGCCTTCAAATATCCCTTGGGCGAAGGGACTGCGGTCGGAGCTTCGTACGATCCGCAGGCCGGCGAACTGTTGCTCAAGAGCCAGGCGGACATGACCTGGCGCGGCCGGAATCCCGACGCTCTCCCCATGCACATCCAGGCCGGGCAGGTGACGTACAAGGAAAAGGAGTCGAAGGTCTGGCTCGGGCCATGGACGAAGTTCAGCCGCGACACGCTGAGCATGGTTGGCGGCTCTACAGTTGTGGCCATTGACAAAGAGCACATTCGCAGCGTGGATGCGGATCAGGCCACGGGCGTGGACAACGACCCCGATCGCCGGCTCGATTATTCAGCCGACCATCTGACCATGAACTTCGATGACAAGGGCCAGGTGGCGAATATCCTCGGTGATCGAAACGCGCACCTCGTGTCGACTACCAAAGCCGGCCGCACGGTGGTGAGCACCGATCGAATCGACCTCGCGTTCGCTGACGCGACCGGCAAGTCCAGCACACTCAGGAGCGCAGTGGCGACGGGTCACTCCGTAGCCGACTCGCATCCGGCCGCCGCGCCGGGTAGCAATCCTCCCGAGGAGCGCGTGCTGAAAAGCGACGTCATCCACGTCGCCATGCGGCCGGATGGCAACGAAATCGACAACGTGGAAACCAGCTCGCCCGGGACGCTGGAGTTCATTCCCGTGCGCGCCGATCAGCCATACCGCATTATGCGCGGCACGCAGATGTGGATTCGATACGGCCCTTCCAATCAGATCGAGTCGTTCCGCTCGGTAAACGTGACCACGCGGACCGACTATCCGAAACCACCCGCAGGCAGGAAGCCGCGCGCCCCCGCTCTTACCTGGAGTAAAGAACTGACTGCCGCGTTCGCGCCGAATTCGTCACAGCTCTCGCGGATTGAGCAGACCGGCGCGTTCCGCTACGAAGAAGGCGACCGCCGCGCCAGCGCCGACAAAGCGGTGCTCGAGCAGCAGAAAAACGTAATCACCCTGACCGGCGGGGCGCACGTTTCTGACGACACCGGCACAACGACGGCGAAGCAGATCGTCATCGATCAGGATTCGGGCGACTTCGTCGCCGACGGAAGCGTGAACTCCTCGCGCAATGCCGACAGCAAGTCCGACAGCGGCATGCTGTCCGCCGGCGAGCCGGTGCACGCTCGCGCCCGGCACATGAGCAGCACCGAGGACAATACCGTGATCCGTTACGCGGGCGACGCCGTCGCGTGGCAGGGCGCCGATCGCGTGCAGGCCGATGTCATCGAGATCAACCGCGAGGACGGCAGCTTCGTTGCCCACGGACATGTCATCAGCCAACTCGTGGACAAGAAGAAGGCGAACGCGCCGAACGCAAAGGGCAGTCCGGCGTTCACCATCGTCCGGGCGCCGGAGCTGATCTATACCGACGCGAACCGGCTGGCGTATTACAGCGGCGGCGCCGTGCTGGAACGCCCGGACATGACCGTGAAGTCCCGGGAGCTGCGGGCCTTCCTTCGGGCCAGTTCCTCACAAACCGCCGACCCGCACAAGGAGGGCGTTCCAGTGGTCCCCGCCGCCGCCGTCACTCCCGCGGGGAATGCACAATCGCCCGCGCAGCAGAGTCAAAGCTCCTCGCTCGATCACGCGTTCGCCGATGGACAAGTGGAGGTGGTGTGGACCTCGGCCGCGCGCAGGCGCACCGGGCACGCCGAGCATGCCGAGTATTATGTAGACGAGGGCAAAGTAGTCATGACCGGCGGCGAGCCGGAGTTCACCGACAGTCAGAAAGGCAGTACGCACGGCCGGCAGCTGACGTGGTTCGAGGCCAATAATCGGCTGATCGTGAACGGAGGCGAAGCTTCCGAACAGGCGCACTCCCTCATCCAGCGAAGATAAACGACTCCGGAAATGATTCTAGAAGCCCTCGACCTCAGCAAGACTTACCGTGGCCGCAAGGTTGTCGACAACGTCTCCCTTTGGGTAGAACAAGGCGAAGTGGTGGGACTGCTGGGTCCAAACGGGGCGGGGAAGACAACCACTTTCTACATGATGGTCGGCCTCGTGAGCCCCGATTCCGGCAGCGTCCTGCTGGAAAAGGAAGAGATCACGCGCATGCCCATGTACCAGCGCGCGCGGCACGGCATCACCTATCTTCCGCAGGAGCCCTCCGTTTTCCGCAAGCTCAGCGTCGAAGAAAACCTCATGGCCATTCTCCAGACCATGCCGCTGAATGCTGACGAACGCCGCACTCGCCTGAACCAGCGCATCGAGCAACTCGGGCTCGAGACCGTACGGCACTCCAAGGGCTATATGCTGTCCGGCGGCGAGCGGCGGAGGGTGGAAATCGCGCGCTCGCTGGTGATCCAGCCGCATTTCCTGCTGCTCGATGAACCGTTTTCCGGCATCGATCCCATTCAGGTCCTCGAACTGCAGAAGATCATCTTCGACCTGAAGGACAGCGGTATTGGCATTCTGGTAACGGATCACAACGTGGAGAAGACGCTCAGCGTCACCGACCGCGCCTACATCATCGCCAGTGGCCGGATCCTGAAGGCCGGATCGCCGGGTGACCTCAGCAGCGACCCCGAGGTCCGCCGCGTTTACCTCGGCGAGGATTTCAATCTGGGCGTCACCGCCCGCCACCAGTAGTTCAGAGACGACGCTGCCGCCGGCCGCCGCTGCCTTCAGGAAGGCTTCTTACAACTTTCTTTCTCGTCGCGCCCAACCACGTCGATATAGAGATCTAGAGGCTGTCGTGGAGGAAGTGCGGGAAACGGAAGAACTGCGCCTTTCGCCGGCTGCGGAGGCGCGGGCTGGTCACGCCCGTCGTGTGGCCATGTGGTGCGGCGAACTGGCGCGCGTGTTCTCGCTCGTGCCGAACGATCTGCGCCTGCTGGAACGCGCCGCACTTCTGCACCAGTACCCCCGTCTGGTGCTTAATGACGAGGCAATCGCCCGCCTGCTCAACGACATGGGACTGCCGCAGCCGGAGCGCTCCTCAGCCGACCAGGACGTAATCCGCCTCCTCTCCGCGTTTGAGCGCAGCCGCCCGGCCTCCGACGCGCGTATGGCCCGCTTGGCTTCCATTCTCGAAATGTGCGACGCCTTCGACGAAAGCTTCGAAGCCGAAGCGCTGGCGCCGGCCGAAGATGGCGGTGAAACCGCGCGGAACCTTCGGGAAGTGGTGTGCTCCATGCTTCAGGGCTCCTGCCGCGCCGATCTGCTCAACGCCCTGGACAGACTTCCCGTATTCCCGCTGGTCGCCCAGCGGGCGCTGGTCATGCTGGCCGACGAGAACTGCTCGTTTCCGGTGGTGGAGAAGCTGGTGTCTTCCGATGCCGTCCTTGCCGGACAGCTGGTCGCCGCCGCGAACTCGGCCGCGCTTGGCGGCGCGGTGGCCGTGAGCACCATCCGCGCCGCCCTGGTTCGCGTTGGACTGACCATGGCGCGGCGCATCGTACTCTCCGCTTCACTGCGGCCGATGTTCGCCTCGCGCCGCCTTCAGAAGCTCTGGAATCACTCTCTGGAAACCGCCGAAATGGCGGCATCGCTGGCGCGCCGTTCGCCCCATGTCGATTCGGATCAGGCCTTCCTGGCGGGCCTGGTGCACGACATCGGGCAACTGATGCTGCTGCGTCTTCCCGCGGATACCGCCAGCCGCTACGTGCGGCTCCTGGACGCGAATTGCCCTCCGGTGCTGGCGGAAACCGCGCTGTTCGGCAATACCCACGCGGAACTCGGGGGCGAAGCTCTCAAGCGCTGGAACTTCCCGGAACCGATCCTCCTCGGTGTGACATGGCATCACGCGCCGGAGCGAGTCGATTCCGCGCTGGCCGCCGTGCTTTACCTCGCCGAAGAATGCGCCGATGCGCCGGAGCACCTTCCCAGCGCGTTTCGCATCGAGTATTCCTGCGAGAAGAGCGGCGTCACGTACCAGGAGTTCCTTGCTGTTCGTCCCGAAGCCGGCGCGCTCGGCGTTCTCCGCTTTCCCGCTCAGGACGCCAGGCTCTGATCGGTAACCTCATAGGGCTCCTCGATGCGGATGCCCTTCATGCGCCCGGTAGTAAGCAGCGACGCGGAGTACTTTCGGCGATTGTTCACCAGCAGGTCGATTGGCCTGTCCACCGGATAATCGAACGTCAGGATATCGCCCTCGCTGAGATCGAGCAGTTGCTGCACTTCCAGCGTAGGACCCTGGAGTCTCGCGTCCAGCAGCAGTGACGCCGGCTTGATCAGCCGCAGCATGCGGGCCTGCTCGTCGGCGGTCGACGTCGTTTTGCGCACCGACCACTGCTGATCGAACTTCTGGCGCAGCATTTTGACAATGATGGAGGGTACGCCGAGATTCATCATCCCGGAGTTTTCCCCAACCCGCACCTCCATGCTGATGGCCACCACCGCCTCGTTCGGCGCCAGAATCTGCAGCAGCTGCGGTTCGGTCTCATGCCCGGTGATGCTGAAATCGAGGGCCACCACCGCGCCCCAGGAGACATGCAGATCGTGCAGGATGATGCGATACAGACCTTCCAGAATGTTCTGCTCGATTTCGGTGATCTCACGGTTCATGCGGCTGGTGCCCTTGGCCGTGCCGCCCAGCAGCATCTCCAGAATGGGGAAGATCAGCGTGTTGTTGATCTCCAGCACCGCGTTGCCCTCATACGGCTTCATTCCCAGAGACACCAAACAACTCGGCGAGGGCAGGCATTGCGAGAACTCCATGAACGACAGCTGCTCGACCGACACCAGGTTTACGGCGATGTAGGCGCGCAGGTACGCCGACAGGCTGGATGCGAGGGTCCGGGCGAAGTTCTCGTGCAGGATATGGATCGCCCTTAGCTGGTCTTTGGCGATACGGTCGGGACGCCGGAAATCGTACGGCTGAGCTCGTTTACCGGGGTCGTCATCGCCGGCCTGCTCGCGCAGGTTCCGAAACGCATTGTCGATTTCTTCCTGAGAAAGAACGCGTTCACCAGCCAAGCGAATGCTCCCTGCCTGTCTATCGGCATGTTTCGCTTTTTCTTTACTTCATCCCCGGCTCATCTGCTTTACAATACAAAGCACTATGCCGTTCTCCCTCGCCCGCTTCGGCCGCAGGTTGATGGTATTCATCGCGGGCCTTGCGGTCGCCCTCGTTGCGGCCGTTGCCATACTGCTGCTGACGATGTGGCTGGCGCACAGGGCGCCGATTACCCTGCCGGCCCCGACCGGCAGGTTCGCAGTCGGCCGCTCCATGTTCGTCTGGACCGAAGGCGAGGCGGGGAAGGTCGCGGCCCAGGCAGCATCCCCGGGCCGGCAGGTAATTGTGTGGTTCTGGTATCCTGCCGTCCACTCGCGCAATCGAGGCGAATATGTTCCTGCGTCCTGGCGGGCTGCGCTTCTTCAACAGCAGGGCCTGCTGATGCGGACCTTTTTCAAGCGGGATCCGATGGTCGTGCAGACTCACAGCGCGGCGGAGGCGCCCGTCTCGCTGGAACGGCGCGCGTATCCGGTTGTACTGCTGCGCGCCGGCGGCAGCGCACTGACAACGGATTTCACCACGCTAGCGGAGGACCTCGCCAGCCATGGTTTCTTTGTTGTTGGCTTCGACGCCCCCGGCCGCTCGTTCGTGGTTGTGCTTCCGGACGGGCGAGTCGTTGCGCGCCTGCCGGCGCTGAATGTCGAAAATGCGAATGGCAACGTGGCAGATCCGGTTATCGGCAAGCTCCTGGGCTTGTGGGTTTCAGACACTGAATTCGTCGTCGACCAGTTGCACGCCCTCGACGCTCAGACGAGTGGAAAATTCGCTGGACGAATGGACCTGCAGCGCCTTGGCATGGTGGGGCACTCGTTCGGCGGCGCGGTCGCATTGCAGTTCTGTCACGAGGACCCGCGGTGGAAAGCCGCAATCGATCTCGACGGCATTCCCTTTGGAACGGTTGTGCACGACGGCCTCGCAAAGCCGGCGATGTTTCTACTCAGCGATCACAGCCGGGAGATGTCCGACCCGGCCACCTACGAGGTTCTCGCCCGAATCAAGTCCATTTACAGCCGCCTTCCCGAGGGCCGCTTATACGCGGTCATCCGAACGGCGAATCACTTCTCGTTCAGCGATCAAATCCTGTTGAACAGCCCGATCGTCGTCAGGCTTCTCGGGCTGGCTGGATTTGGAGCACTGGATCGCCGGCGCGGGCTCGCCATTTCCGCGGACTATGTGCGCGCGTTCTTCGAAGTGCACTTGAACGGGGCGCCGCCAGGTTCACTAACCCGGCTTGCGCAGGAATATCCGGAGGTTCGGACAGCCGGAGAATAGCATCAACAAGCCCCTGGCGAGTAGGATCAGAGCATGAGTTCGCGGACGTACCGCGGCGGAGGCGAGCCGAACGACAGCATGCGGTCGTGAAACGCCTGCCAGTCGCGAATCGGCCCGTTTTTCTTCTGATAGTCGGCCCGCAGCTGCAACAGCGCCGTCGCGCCCACGTAATACGTCGGCAATTGCGCCGACGTAAGACACGCCCGCCGCCATTTGCCGGCCGCTTCGCTCTGCTCCTGGAAGCCTTCCTCGGTCATCAGCCGCATGGCTTCCTGCTCGGTCATGCCGGCGGTGTGAATGCCCACATCGAGGAGCGCGTTGATGATGGTGCGCAGCCACATCTTGAGCTGTTCCATGCGCACTTCGGGCCCGCCATAACCGTGCTCGGCCATAACGCGCTCGCCGTACACCGCCCAGCCCTCGACAAAAGGCCCGCTCCAGAAGACCGTCCGGACCAGCGTGCCAGCCCGGAAGCGATTTGCATGCGCCAGCTGGAGGTAATGACCCGGCATGGCCTCGTGCACGATGAGGTCCTGGGTCATGGAGTTGTTGTACTCGCGGAAGGAGGAATCCACCTGCTTCGCGGTCCAGTTTGCGGGTGGAGGGGAAATGTTGAGGAACGTCTCACCGCGCTTTTCGAGAGGCCCCGGCGAGTTGCAGTTGGCCACCGCCACGCCGCGCTCGAACTCCGGCATCACCACGATCCGCAGCGGCGTCTCGGGGACGCTCACCAGCCGCTGTGTGCGCACGAAGTCGGTTGCCTGCTGAAGGTCGCGCTCGGCCAGCGGGACGATGGTGTCCGCCGTCGGACGATTTTCAGCGAGCTTGTCGAGAACCGTGCGCACCACGCGTTTACGGTCCGACAGATCCGGTCCCAGAGACCAGCGCCGCCACAGTGCCGCAGCTGTCGTGTAGATCTCGTCCTGCGCTCGCCGCAGGTCCGCCTCGGCCCCGCTCCGAATCTGCGCCCCCGTCAGGTCCGAATCGAGCGCGTACCGCAGCTTCGGCGCGTATAGGTCGCCGCCCAGCCGGAAATCGCGATTGGCTTTCGGCAGAATGTCGCTCTCCAGCCAGCGTCCCCAGTCCTCCAGCGCGGCGGCGGCGCGCTCCTGAGCCGGCCCCAGCTTTTCGCGCATGCCGGACACTTTCGCCGCGTGCTCGTCCACCGTGTGGCGGACCAGCGCGATGGTTCCGTGGTTCTGCTGCAGCGCGGTCTCGGTGTGGATGTGGGTGGCAGTCTTCAGGTTCTGTTTCGCTGCCTCGAGCATCCCTGGGATCGCATCCAGCCGTCCCCGCAGGGATTCCAGCCGTTGCGGCAGCGGGGCGAAATCGCGCTCCAGCAGCACGTATAGCGCCCCGCCGGGATTGTACACCATCGGGTTCCACTCGAATTCGCGCAGCGTGGTCTCATGCCAGACGCCAGATTCTGCACGATTGCGCAGAATCCGCGAGTCAATGCCGTTTTGTTTCTGCAGCCGGTCCGGGGCAATCGGGTCGAGACGCCGCAGGCACTCCCGATCGTTTGCGACCCGGCGTTCCCGGCCCGCGGGGCTTACGTCGTTCAGGCGATTGTCGAACCGATGGTCGCCAACCCGCGTGGCGAACTCCGGTGAATTCTCCAGTGTTTTCTCGATGTAATCTTCGGCGGTGCGCACGAACTGTGCGTCGGGCGAATCGGCCGCGCGCAGGCCCGTGGCCGCGCAGGCTGCCATGAAGCTTCGTCGATCGATCATTTCCGTAAAGCGCTGTGCCGATGCCCGTGCGTGAAATAAAGCACCAGGCCAATGGTCATCCAGATCAGAAACGCGGCCCACGTGATCGCCCCCAGGCCCGCCATCAGCGCCAGGTTCACCACCACGCCCAGAATCGGGACCAGCGGAACCATGGGCGTCCGGAACGGCCGTGGCAGATCGGGCTGGCTTTTGCGCATGATGATGATCCCGATGCAGACCACGATAAAGGCGAAGAGAGTGCCGATGCTGGTCAGATTCCCCAGCCGGTCGATGGGCGTGAACGCCGCGCCAATGGAAACGAATACCATCAGCAGCAGGTTCGATTTCCACGGCGTGCGATACTTCGGGTGCACGTCGGAGAACAACTTCGGCAGCAGCCCGTCGTTGGACATCGAATAGAAGACGCGCGACTGCCCCAGCAGCATCACCAGCATCACCGAGGTGAGGCCGCACAGCGATCCCAGCTTCATCAGGAACCCGACCCAGGGCAGCCCTTTCATGTGATCCACCGCGACCGCCAGCGGGGCCGCGACGTTCAGGTCCTTGTAGTTAACAACTCCGGTCAGCACCAGCGAGTACAGAATGTACAGAACGGTGCAGATCAGCAGCGACCCGATGATGCCGATGGGCATGTCCCGCTTCGGATTGCGTGCTTCCTGCGCTGCTGTCGAGACCGCGTCAAAGCCGATATAGGCGAAGAAAATCTGCCCGGCGGCGGCCAGCACGCCCGACCATCCGAACGCCCCGAAATGGCCCGTGTTAGGCGGCAGAAAGGGATGGTAATTGCGGTAGTTTATAAAGAAAAACCCGATGCCGATGAACAGCACCACCACGGTGACCTTGATCACCACGATGAGGTCGTTAAACTTCGCCGATTCGCTGATGCCGCGGATGAGGATGCCGGAGATGATGCAGATGATAATGACCGCGATCAGGTTCACGCTGCCCGGCATGGGCGCAAACGGCGACGCCACGATGGCGCGCGGCAGCTGGATCCCGAACGACTGCAGGATGGAATCGAAAGTGGCCGCCCAACTCACCGAGACCGTCGCCGCGCCTACTGCGTACTCCAGCACCAGCGCCCAGCCGATGATCCACGCCACCAGTTCGCCCATGGTCGCGTACGAGTAGGTATACGCGCTGCCGGCGATCGGGATCATGGTGGAGAACTCGCTGTAGCAGATCCCCGCGAATGCGCAGCCGAACGCCGCCAGTATAAAGGAGTAGACCATTGCCGGCCCGGCGTGCGTCGACGCCGCTACTCCGGTCAGCGTGAAAATGCCCGCGCCGATGATGGCGCCGATCCCCAGCGCCACCAGGGACATGGCTCCCAGGCTGCGCTTCAGCGCGTGCTCGCCTTCGCTCTCGGCCAGCAGCGCTTCGATTGGCTTCTTCGCAGTCAGATGCACGGCAGGGTGACGCTAATCGCCGGCAACCTCGAGCACCGGCTCCTCATTGAGCTTACTGTGGCTGCGGCCGTAAAGGAAGTAAATCACCAGCCCAACGATCATCCAGCACAGGGCCGTAAGCTGGGTTCGCCGGTCGAGCGACACGATCATCGCTCCGCACACGACGATGCCGAGGATCGGCACCACCGGCACCCACGGCGTGCGGAAGGGCCGGTGCATGGCCGGCTGCAGGCGGCGCATGATGATCACGCCGATGCATACCAGAGTGAACGCGAACAGCGTGCCGATGGAGGTCAGGTCGCCGGCCAGCGATTCGGGCAGGAAGCCGCCGAACAGCCCGACGAAGAAGAAAAGCGTGACATTGCACTTCCACGGCGTGCGGAATCTCGGATGCACGTCGGAGAACAGGCGCGGCAGCAGGCCGTCTTCGGCCATTGTGTAGAAGACGCGGCTCTGGCCCAGCAACATGACAAGGATCACCGACGAGAAGCCGAGGAGAATCGCGAACGAGATCGCCGGCGCCAGCCATGTGTAGCCGGGCATGTAATGTTGAACGGCATAAGATACCGAAGCTTCCTTGCCGGCGATGGCGAATTCCTTCCAGTTGCAGACGCCGGTCAGCACGTAGCCGAAAAGGATATACAGCACCGTGCAGAGCGCCAGCGAGCCGAGGATTCCGCGGGGCATATCGCGCCCTGGATTGCGCGTCTCCTGCGCCGCAGTCGACACCGCGTCGAAGCCGATGAACGCGAAAAACACAACTCCCGCGCCGCCGAGTATACCGCCCCAGCCGTGCTTGAACGCTCCTTCGTGCCCGGGCGTGCCTGCGGGAATGGTGTAAGGATGCAGGTTCGCCTGGCTGACGAAATGCCAGCCAACGACAATGAAGACAATAACGATTGCTACTTTCAGTGTGACGATGATGGCGTTCACCGTCGCCGACTCCTGCGTGCCCTTGACCAGCAGCAGCGTGAGAATCAGCAGTATGAAAAGGGCGGGGAGGTTGATGATTCCGTGCACGCCCGTGCGTGACATTTCCATCGGCGAGTGACACCACTCGTATGGAATTCTGCCGCCCAGCAGGTTATTGAGGTACTCGCTCCATGAGATAGATACGGTTGCCGCCCCGAGTGCGTATTCCAGCACCAGCGCCCAGCCGATAATCCACGCCACGAACTCGCCCATTGTTGTATAGGCGTACGTATACGCGCTGCCCGCGATGGGGATCATGGAGGCGAATTCGGCGTAACACAGGCCCGCGAAAACACACCCAATGGCCGCCACGACGAACGACAGGGTGACGGCAGGCCCCGCGTTCTGGGCGGATGCTGCCGCGGTGCGCACGAACAGGCCGGCCCCGATGATCGCGCCGACACCCAGGGCCACCAGGCTTTTCGCCGTCAGGGTACGTTTGAGATCGCCGTGGTCGGCCCGCGCGAGCAGGACATCCAGCGGTTTTCGTCGGGTAAGGCTCATAGTTTCCAGTTAGCTTAGCAGGTTGAGCTTTGCCTTTGGCCCGCGCCCGATCACGGCGCCGGGGAATTCCCGCCAGCCTCCATGACTTCCAGCCGCGGTGCGATTTTCCGCGCCGCCTCCTCCGAAGTAATCACCCCATGGACCTCAAAATCGACGATGTCCGCCCACCTCGCCATCCACTCCTCCAGGAGCGTCGGGTCTTCCGTTTCCATGACCTGGTAGCAGCGCTCGAGATCCGTATCCACCCAGCTGCATACATAACGCAGACCTTCCGGCGCGAGCCGCCCTTGTTCCCGAAACCGCCGGTAAACAGGAACGGCATCTCCATCTCTGAAGTGCTCGACCACCATATATAGGTTTCCGCTCATTGCGCGAGTGCAATCCTCCCTTACCACGCCATCACGGCCGCGCCGAATTCCCGGGAATTGCCGAGGGCGCCCGCGACACCTTCCCCTCGTATGCCTCTTCGAGCGACACATCGTGCGCCGACAGCGTCCGCCCCATCGCGCGCTCCAGCGCAATGCTCGCCTTCGAATACGAGCTCCGCGCCGAAACCTCCGCGGAACGCGCCTGCGCCAGCAGCGCCTCATACTGCGTGATCAGAAACGTGGTCGAAAGCCCCACGTCGAACTTGGCCTGCTCCAGCTCGAGCGACTGCTGCTGCAGGCTGACCGTCTGCCGCGCCGCCTCGATCGCCGTGCGGGCGCGGTCCAGCGCGATGAGCGAGTTCTCGATCTCCAGCCGCACCTCATTGCGGATCTGCTGCGCCCGCGCCTCCGTCTGCCGAACCTGCAGCTCATCGCGCACCATGTCGGAGATCGCAATCCGGTTCCGCAGCGGCAGCTGAAGCTCCAGGCCCACGCTATAGGCTGGATACGTACCCCGAAACACCTGGCCGACCGCCGTCCCCACCCCGCCGATGTTGCCCGGCGCCGGTCCGCCCGTCAGGCCACCAGTCTGTACCGGAACATAGGCCGAATTCACTGAGCCCGCCAGGCCGCTGTTCAGCACCGAGCCCACCAGATCCAGCTGAGGCAGGATGTCGTTGCGCGATCCCTCCAGGCTGATCCGCGAATTGTCGATCTGCAGATTCGCCGCCGCGATCTCCGGCCGGTTCCGATAAGCCTCGCTCACCAGCTCGTCGACCGGCGCAGCGGTCTCCTGCGGCGGAACCGATATCGTATCGGTTGGAATCACGCGCACGCTTCGAATCAGCGGATCGGCCGTGCCGCGTTTCGTCAGAAGCGTCTTTAGCAGCAGCTCCTGTTGCAGAACGTAGCCTTCGCTGGTCGACAAATCCTGCCGCGCGGTGGCCACCTGCGCCTGCGCCCGGACCAGCTCGATCGGCGCCAGCGTCCCGGCCTCCACCTGGTTGCGGTTATCTTCCTCCAGCCGCTGCGCCTCCCGCAGCGTCTCCCGCTTCACTGCGACATCTTCGTTCAGGCTGACCAGGTCGTAATAAAGGTTGATGATTCCCGATACGGTTGCCACCACCTGCTGCTCAAAAACCAGGCTGGAGATTTTGCGGTCGTTCTTCGCGATGCGGATGAAGCGGCGATTCAGCCGCACGCCAAACCCGCGCAGCAGCGGCTGAGTGACCGTTAGCCCGAGGGTGGTCTGGTTGAAGGGGTTGTAGAAATTCCGAATGCTGTTCAGGCTGGAGTTGGTTTCACTGCCGGTGACGCCGATCTGCGTGCCGGGGCTGAAACCCTGCTCGTATCCGAAACCGCCCCCGATATTGCGCCCGATCAGCGAGTTCGTACCCGTGCCCACGGTGTTGGTCTGTGGCGTCTCCTGGTGCTGCCACTGGACGTTGCCGGTCAGCGCCGGATCGTACAGCGGAATCGGCGGCCCCGGCGAGAACGGGAACGTGGGTGTTACCTCCAGGTTCACCGGCTGCCCGGTTACCGGATCGATAAGCGGCACGCTGGTCACAACCGCCGATGACGTGGCGATGGTCCCGCTCGCCGGCGAGGTCACCAACGGCGTCCCCAGCACAGTAACGCTCAGCGGCGTCTCGTTCACCACCAGAGGAACGCCGCGTAGCGTGCCGCCGCCTTTGGCCCGCATCAGGTCCATCTCGGCGATTCGCGGGTTATAGCGCTGCACTTCGATGTCGAGGTTGTTCTCCAGCGCCAGCGCGATCGCGTCCTGCAGCGACAGATAGACATTGCCGGCGCGGATCAGCGAACGAAAGCGCGGTGAATTCTCCAGCGGCGCCTGCGATACGGAAGGCGCGCTGTACCGAAACCACGCCGGCGGATGGGGCGTCTCCGGCAGGTTCGGCCCCTGTGCCGCGGCAAGCACCGGCACCGCCAGCAGCGCCGCGACCCTCATTTCTGCTTCTGCCCTGCCGATGGCCGGTTCGCCTCTCCAGGCGTAGCGGACTGAATCCCGCCCGTGGAACGCCCGCCCGGCGCGCCTCCGCCAGGCTGTGCGCCCTGGTGTCCTTCGCCGCGCACCACCGCGCCCTCTTTCACCACATCGCTGGGATTCACCACCACGTACGCGCCCGGCTGAAGCCCGGTGAGGATCTCCATTTCCGCTCCGTAATCGCGCCCTACCGTCACCTGCTGGAGATGGATGCGCCGCGGCGGCGACTGCGGCTTTTGCTGGTCCCCTTGCTCCGCCCCCCGTTCCGCCTCGGCCAGTTTGCGCTCACGTTCCTCCACCTGCTGCTGCTCCTCCGCGGGCAGATTTGCGAGCACGGCCACCCGTAATCCCGCGGCGTCCGCGATTACGGCATCGCTGGGGATCAGCAGCGGCGGCGCCGCCCGGTCGGTCCGCAGTTGGATCTGTGCGTACATGCCCGGGAGCAGAAGCTGCTGCGGATTCTGCACGTCCACTTCGGTCAGCAGGGTGCGGCTGTTCAGGTCCACGGCGTTGGCCGTGCGCGTGACCTTTCCGTCGAAACGCCGTCCCGCATATTCGGCCACCAGCACATCCGCTCCCATGCCCACGTGAATGTCCGGCGTCACGCTCTGCGGCACGTTGATCAGAATTCGCAGAATGCCGATCTGCGCCATTCGGAACAGCTCCCCCGATGCTGAACCCGCGGAGCTGTTGGGCGTGCTCCCCGGCAGCGGAGTCAGTCCGCCCTGCGGACCGCCCGTCGTCGATACCAGCGCTCCAAGGTCGAAATTGCGAGCTGTAATCACGCCCGTAAACGGCGCCCGGACGTTCTTGAAGTCCCGCAGCGCGATCAGACGGTCCAGATTGGCGCGGCTGGCCCGCACATTGTCCTCGGCCGCGCGCACATTGGCCTCGAACGAATTCACCGCCGCTTCCTGGGTGCGGTACGCGGTTTCTTGGTTGTCGCCTTCCTGCCGCGACAGCGCGCCGCGCTTCACCAGCACCGCATAGCGGTCGCGCGTGATTCGGTTCAGCTCCAGCTGCGCGCGATTCTGTTGCAGCTGCGCCTGCGCCTGGGTGAGCTGCTGCTCCGCCTGCGCCAGCGCCGCGCGGCCCTGCGCGACTTCCTGATCCAGCTCCGGCGCGTCGATCTCGGCCAGCACCTGGCCCTGCCGCACCCGGTCGCCGATGTCCACATATCGCCTGCGAACGTAGCCCGCCGCGCGGGCGAAAATGGACGCCTCCGTCACCGCGGTAATGTTGCCGGGCAGCAGCAGTTCCGAGATTGCCGGCGCGCGCTTCGCCTCGGCAACGGTCACCGTCGGAATCGACTCGCGCTCCACCCGCGCCGCTTCCGCCGCCTGCTGCTCGCGCCGATGCCGGGGAATGTAGCCCAGCAGCAGCAGCGCCCCGAACACCACCACGAGCACCACCACCGCGACGAGAACGAAAGTGCGCCCGGGATGTCCTACGTCGTGCCGCGTCCACGCCGCATCCTCGCCGCCCTCCTTGTGAGCAGGCTGCTGCTCCTGCTCCCGCCCGTTCCCGCGACGATAGCCATCCAGCGGGCGTTGCTCGGTCTCCGCGCGTGGGACCTCGGTCTGCTCGGGGATCCGCCGCTCGTCAGGCATCGCTCCGCTCACCCATGCTGCGGCTCAGGCTCGCCTTCGTAGTGCTGATGGTATTCCTCCTCGATCTGGCGATCCATATTGACCGGCGCCGCTTTCCGAAGCCAGGTGTAAACGATGGGCACGATGAACAGCGTGGAGAACGTGGCCACAATCAGCCCGCCGATCACCGCGCGGGCCAGCGGCGCGTTCTGCTCCCCGCCCTCGCCCATCCCGAAGGCCATCGGCAGCATGCCGATAATCATCGCCAGCGCGGTCATGATCACCGGCCGCAGGCGCGTGTAACCGGCCGAAAGAGCGGCATCGTGCGCGTCACGCCCGGCGGCGCGCTCGTCGTTGGCGAACACCACCAGCAATATGCTGTTCGCCGTGGCCACGCCGATGGCCATGATGGCGCCCATCAGCGATGGAACGTTCAGCGTCGTCTGCGTCGTGAACAGCAGCCCCACAATCCCGCCGAACGCGCCGGGGATCGCCATCAGAATAATGAACGGGTCCAGCCAGCTTTGGAAGTTGACCACCATCAGGAGGTACACCAGCAGAATGGCGAACACGATTCCCAGGCCCAGGCGCACGAATGAGCTGTGCATCGTCTCCACCTGGCCGCGCATGCTGATCACCGTGTCCTTGGTCATCAGCTTCTTCACCGAGCCGAAGGTCTTTTGAACATCCCCCGAAACGCCGCCGAGATCGCGGCGGTCGGTGTTGGCGTAGATGTCGAACACCGGCTGCACGTCGTAATGGTTCACCAGCGCCACCGTGCTGGCGCGCTGCACGCCCGCCACGTTATCGAGCAGTTGCGTCGCCGCCGCGTTCCCGGCCGACAGCGACGTGATCGGGGTGCGCAGCAGCGCATCCAGCGAATCGATGCGGTACTGCGGCGTCTGCACGGAGACGTTGTAGTTTACGCCGTTCTTCGGATTCAGCCACTGATTGGGCGCCACCTGCAGGCTGGAGCTGAGGGAAATGAGCAGGCTGCTCGCGACGTCGCGCTGCGTCAGCCCTGCCTGACCGGCGCGGGACCGGTCCACCAGGATGCTCAGCGCCGGCGTGCTCACCTCCTGGCGAATGTACACGTCCACGGCTCCGGTGATGCCGGCGATCTTGTCCCGCAGCACGCGCGCGATCCGATAGTTTGCCTCCGCGTCCCGGCCGGTCACTTGCACGTCAATCGGCGCGGGCAGACCGAAGTTGAGGATCTGATTCGTCATGTTCGCCGCGGTAAAGAAGAACGTCTCGTCCGGAAAATCGCGGCGCAGCATGACCCGCAGGCGCCGCTCGTACTCCTGCGTATGACCAGGCTCCTTCAGGGCGATGAGGATGTCGCCGTCCGATGCTCCAATCACAGCCGCATCGCCGAACGCCAGGTTGATGCCGCTGTTCGGCAGCCCGATGTTGTCAATGACCGTGTCGATGTTCTCCGGGCCAAGGCAGCGCCGAATGGCGGCATCCACCTGGCCAAAGATTTGCTCCGTCTCCTCGATGCGTGTGCCCTCCGGCGCGCGCACGTGCAACCGCAGCTGACCGGCGTCGACGTACGGAAAGAAGTCCGTGCCCACGACGAATGTGAGCGCCAGCGAGGCGATCACGAACAGCGCAAAGATCGCACCCACGGGCGCGCGATGATCGAGCGCCCAGTTCAGCCAGCGGCGGTAATGATCGCGCAGCGAGTCGAAGTGCCGATTGAAGCGGTGATGAACGCGCCAGATGGGTCCGGCCGAGCGCGGATCGATGTTGTCCTCCCCCCGGGCGTAAATGTCCACTTCGGACTTCAGCATGTAGTGCGCCATCGTCGGCACCAGCGTTCGCGTCAGCAGGTAAGAGGTCAGCATCGCGAACACCACGGCGAAGGCCAGCGGCGTGAACAGATATCGCGCCGGTCCGGTCAGCAGGAACACGGGCACGAAAACGATGCAGATGGACAGTGTCGAGACGAATGCCGGCACGGCGATCTGCTGCGCGCCGTCCAGAATCGCCCGTACGATCGGCTTCTTCATCCCCAGATTGCGGTGAATGTTCTCGATCTCCACCGTGGCGTCGTCCACCAGAATGCCCACCGACAGCGCCAGCCCGCCCAGCGTCATCACGTTAATGGTGTAGCCCATGATGCTGAGCACGATCAGCGAAGTCAAAATCGACAGTGGGATGGAAATAGAGACGATCACCGTGCTGCGCCAGCTTCCGAGAAAGATCAGGATCATCAGCCCCGTCAGGCCGGCCGCGATTGCCGCCTCCCGCAGCACCCCGTTGATCGAAGCTCGCACGAACAGCGACTGATCGAACAGCGGCTTCACGATCAGGTCGTTCGGCAGCCCGGCCAGGATTCGGGGCAGCGCCTTCTTGATGGCGGCGACGATGTCCAGCGTGGAAGCTTTGCCGTTCTTCAGAACGGTCAGCAGCGCGGCGCGCCGGCCATTCTGGCGCACGATGTTCGTCTGCGGCGTGAAACCGTCGCGCACCTGCGCCACATCGCGGATGAACACCGTGCCGCCATTAACGGTCTTGATCGGCAGATCGTTGAGCTGCGACACCAGGCCGGGGCTGCTGTTCACCTGAATCTGATACTCCCGCGCGCCGATCTTGGCCGTGCCCGCCGGCAGAATCAGGTTCTGCAGGTTCATCGCATTGGAGATGTCCGTGGCCGACAGGCCGTTGGCATACATGGCGTTCTGATTCAGATCCACCATGATGGTCCGCACCTTGCCGCCGTACGGCAGCGGTATCGAAGCGCCCTGCACCGTGGCCAGACGCGTGCGAATGAAGTTCTGGCCGTAGTCGTACAGGTCCTGCTCGGGCATGGTGTTGCTGGCGATGCTCAACTGCAGAATGGGCACGCTGGACGCATCGTACTTGACGATTCCTGGCGGGAAGAAGCCCGGCGGCAGCGCGCGCAGGATGGTCTGAACGATAGCCGTAATCTGGGCCATCGCCATCTCCACCTTCACGTTAGGGTGGAAGAAGACGCGCACCACCGCGACCCCCGTGTAGGAGGTCGACTCGATGTGCTCGATGTCGTTTACCGTGGTGGTCATGGCGCGCTCGCTTACCGTGACCACGCGGTTGGCCATGTCGCTCGGCAGCAGCCCGGGATAGCTCCAGATGACGCTGATCACCGGAATGTCGATGCTCGGGAAGATATCCTTGGGCATCGAAACGATCGCGATGGCGCCCAGCACCGCCATCAGCACTGCCATCACCACGAAGGTATAAGGGCGCCGCAGCGCCAGCTTTACAATCCACACAGCCCGGAAGGACCCCTCGGGAAGCCTTTACTGCGCGCACCAGCCCCCGTCGATAAGGATATCCGTTCCCGTGATGAAGCCGCCCGCTTCCGAGCACAGATACACGGCCAGCGTCCCGATATCTTCCACGCGGCCCCAGCGGCCGGCCGGAATCTTCGACACGAACTGCTGGTTCACCTCGGGGTTGTTCAGCAGCGGCAGGTTCATCTCCGTCGCGAATGGGCCCGGGCTGATTCCTACCGCGGTAATGCCGTCGCCGGCCAGTTCCAGCGCCAGCGCGCGCGTCATGCCCAGCAAACCTGCCTTGCTGGCCGAGTACGCCGCGCGGCCGCCCAGCGACACGTGGCTCATGATCGACGTCATATTAATAATCCGGCCGTAGCCGTGACCTTTCATATGAGGAACCAGTGCGCGGCAGAGCAGGAAAGGCGCGGTCAGATTCGTCTGGATGACGCGATTCCACTCATCCGCTGTGAATTCGGTCACGTTCTTCCGTACGTTAATTCCAGCGTTGTTGATAAGGATGTTGACTGCTCCGAACCGCGCCACCACGTCGGACGCGAGCCTCGCCACCTGCGCCTCGTCGCTCACATCGGCGGTGAAGTCCTGCGCTTCGGCGCCGCGCTGGCGGGCTTCGCCGGCAACGGTCCGCAGTTGTTCGGTATCGCGCGCCACCACCGCCAGCTTCGCTCCCGCGGAGGCCAGCGCCAGCGCCATGGCCTTGCCCAGCCCGCGGCTCGCGCCGGTGATGAGCGCAACGCGCCCGTATGGGTCCTTCTGCTCGGTTGGCATCTCTCCGATGCTACTTCAGCTTCAGGGTGACCGGCTGGCCCGTGGGAGGTTCCCAGACCAGTTCGAGCGTGCGGATCTTCTTCACTTTGCCATCGAACTGGAAACAAAGACTCCCGCCGACCGGTCTGGAAAACGCGCCTTCCGGCAGCGTCGCATGCTTCACCAGGTCATCGATCGAGAGTCGCGGGGGTGTGGCCACGCCGTTGTTCTCGTCCGGCGCCGGTTGCGGCAGCGGTCTGGGCGTCGTCGGGTCGCCCGGAAAACGGCCAGGCGACTGCTGCGGTCCGATGAGGACCGGACCGGCCTGACCCTCCAGCCGACGGCTCTGTTCCCAGTCGGGATATTGGATGCTGGCCGCCACCATGCCCGCGCTGTCCGGAGTTCGTAACGGCTTGCCGTTCACGATCATCTGGAAGTTGGCGGCATTGACGGTGGCGTCGCTGCCCTTGTGCGGAAAGATGCCGATATCCACCACGAGATAATGGCGCGCGGCCAGCATCCCTTCCTCAGTCGGTATGCTGTGGACCATGTAGTCCACGCCGATACCGGCCTCAGCAGTGTCGCCATGGACCGGATAATCCGCGGGCGCCCCGCGAGGCTCGGCTGCGTACGCGCCAACGGCGACGGCAAGCAGCAGAGCGATGCGCATCTGGCGGAGTATACGTCCCCCGGGCGCTCGCCGTTGCGTGCTTTCCACCATCACTGTTCATCCGCGGCTGATTCTGTCTTCGGTCGCCCGAACTCCGCCGCCACCAGTTCCAGCCCCTGCTCTCTCGAACCAATCCGTCCTTCCAGTTGCGCATCCTCGGCCAGCTCCAGCATGCGGCTGAACTGCGGGCCGGGGCGATAGCCGGCGGCGATCAGATCCCGCCCGCTCACCAGCCTCGGTGGGCGCAGCTCTTCCTCCGGCGCGTGCTCGAAGCGGTCTTTCATGTACTCATACGACGCCAGCATGCCGTTGCTGCACAGACAGTCCAGGCGATTCAGCTCCAGATGCTGCTCGAAATGCGGCAGCCGCAGGAAACGCTTCACCGTGCTCTCGCGCATGTTGAAGACCTCGGCGAAGCGCATGTGATTTGCCACCAGCGCCTGCACCTGCTCCACTTCCGCATTGGAGTAGTGCAGCCGGCACAGGATGTCGTGCGTCATTCGGACGCCCGCCTCCACGTGCCCGTCGAATCGAATCCGCTCGGCGATGCGGAACGTGGGCGGCTTCCCCACATCGTGCAGGAGCACGCCCCACGACAGCGTTAGCGGAGGATCTGGCGGCACGCGTTCCAGCATCATGAGCGTGTGCGTCCACACGTCACCTTCGGGGTGATACTCCGGCGGCTGCTGAACGCCTTTCATGGCCGCGACTTCCGGCAGGATATCCGTCAGCAGGCCGGATTCGTCCAGCAGTTCGAAGCCCCGCCGCGCCCCGCCCTCGGTGAGGATGCGCGATAGTTCGTCGCGAATCCGCTCCGGCGAGATCCGCGCGATCTCGCCATGCAGCGCCTGAATCGCCGCCAGAGTCGCCGGCTCGATGGTGAACCTGAATCGGGCGGCGAAGCGGACCGCCCGCAGCATGCGCAGATGGTCCTCCTCGAAACGCGCTGCCGGATCGCCAATGGCTCGTATCAGGCCCCGCTCGAGATCCTGCCGGCCGCCGGTATAGTCGATCACCTCGCCGCTGAACGGGTCGCGCATCAGCGCGTTGATGGTGAAGTCCCGGCGCAGGACGTCCTGGCGCGGATCCGTTTCGAAACGGACACCCTCGGGGTGGCGGCCATCGTGGTACGCTTCGTCACTGCGAAACGTAACTACCTCAACGGACTCGCCGCCGTCCGTCACCAGCACGACCCCAAACTTCGCTCCCACCTGCTGGGCCCGCGGCCACAGCGCCAGCACCTGGTCCGGACGGGCGTCGGTGGAAACGTCGTAATCTTTGGGGTCGCGGCCGAGCAGCGCATCCCGCACGCAGCCGCCCACGAACCATCCCTGGAAGCCGTGCGCCCGGAGAGTGGAGACGATGGAGCGCGCCAGCGCCGCGCTGCCGGCCATGCGACTAGTAGAATAGCAGTGAGTAATGCGCTCTCCGAATGGCTTCTGACACCGTCGGCGTCAACCAGGCCCTCCCGAAATCGAACACAACCGCCAAGGTGGTTGTGGCCACAACCGTAGCGCTTTCCTTCATCAGTTTCTGGCGCGGCGCTGCGATTGTCTTGAGCGATCTCGCCTCCTCCTGCTTCTACGCCGGCGGTATCGCGGAACAGGCCATCGGCGCCTCCGCTCCGTGGTTTGTCCTCGGGGTCATGCTCTTCAGCTTCGCCGTGCGCTCGGTCTACATGGAAAGCTGCAGCATGTTCGTGCGTGGCGGCGTGTACGTGGTCGTCCGCGACAGCATGGGCCGCATCATGGCCCGTCTCTCCGTGTCGGCGCTGGTGTTCGACTATCTGCTTACCGGGCCCATCAGCGTCGTCAGCGCGGGACAGTATCTCGGCCGCCTGCTGAACGAAATGGCGGACATGGTCCACGAGAGCTATCACCTCGACCCCAATCACTTCGCCGCGTTTTTCGCCGTCGGCGTCACCATCTACTTCTGGTGGCAGAACATCAAAGGCGTGCACGAATCGAGCGGCAAGGCGTTGCGCATCATGCAGATCACCACCGTCATGGTGGTGATGCTGCTGTTGTGGTGCCCGCTGACAATGCTGCTGGACCCCGGGAAAGTGCATCTGCCCCCGGCGCCGCTGCCGCGCAACCTGCAGTTCAATGACTCCTCCCTCGGCTGGTTCAAGGGCACCTTCTGGATTCAGATCCCGACCATCGCCTGCATCGTGGCGTTCGGCCACGCGCTGCTGTCCATGAGCGGCTTCGAAACGCTGGCCCAGGTATATCGCGAAATTGCGTATCCCAAGCTCCGGAACCTGAAGTTCTGCGCCAACATCGTCTGCTGGTACGCGGTCATCTGCACCGGCGTCATCACGGTGCTCGCGGCCATGATCCTGGACCCCGAGAAGATTCGCACCGAGTACGCGGCCAACCTCCTCGGTGGCCTCGCCATGAATCTGGCAGGGCCGCAGCTGCTGCGCCTCTTGTTCCACGTCTTCGTGGTCATCGTCGGCGTTCTGATCCTCTCCGGCGCAGTAAATACATCAATCATCGGCGCCAATGGCGTGCTGAACCGCGTGGCCGAAGATGGCGTCCTGCTCGACTGGTTCCGCAAGCCACAGCGCAAATTCGGCACCACCTACCGGATCATCAACGTCATCGCGCTGCTCCAGATCGCCATTATCGTTATGAGCCGGGGCGATATGTACCTGCTGGGCGAGGCTTACGCGTTCGGCGTCGTATGGAGCTTCTTCCTTAAGTCACTGGGCGTTCTCGCGCTGCGGTATCAGCGTAGCGATCAGGAATACAAGTTCCCGCTCAACCTGAAGCTGGGCAATTTCGAACTGCCCATCGGCCTCGGCGTAACCACGCTCATTCTGGGCATGGTCGCCATCGCCAACTTGTTCTCGAAGGAGTACGCCACCATCTACGGCGTCGCCTTCACCATCATCCTCTTCCTTGTGTTCACCGTCTCCGAACACATCAATGTTCGGAGGAAGAAGGAAGCAGCTCACGAGAAGCCGCTGGAAGAGTTCAACCTCGATCATCAGCCGCAGATCAGCGCCGAAACCATTCACGCCAGGCCAGGTTGTGTGCTGGTCGCCGTTCGCGATTACCACCGCATGGACCACCTCCGCCAGGTTCTGGAGAAGACCAACCTGCGCCGGCATGACATCGTGGTGATGACCGTTCGAACCCTGTCCGCCGGCGCCGGTGAGTACGATCTGGCCGATGAGCAGATCTTCTCCGATTACGAGAAGGCGCTGTTCAGCCACGTTGTGGAAATGGCGGAGAAGCAGGGAAAACCCGTGGAACTGCTGGTCGTCCCCGCCGTCAATCCCTTCGACGCCATGGTGCAGGCCGCGGCCAAAGTGAAGGCCAGCCGCCTCGTCACCGGAGTATCCCCACGCATGCCCTCCGATGAACTGGCCCGGCAGATCGGCCTCGCCTGGGAGCGGCTACCCGAGCCGCGGCATGCCTTTTCCCTGGAAGTGATCAGTCCCGACCGGCCGTCGGTGTTCGTCAACCTCGGTCCGCATCCGCCGCGGCTGTGGCCGGAGGACGTCGGCCGCCTGCACGACCTTTGGCTGCGGCTGTCGGAAACCGAGGGCGTCGGCTCGAAGCTGCATCACCGCGATGTTGTCGGCGTGGCGCTCAAGCGCCTGGAGAAAGAGCTGGAAAGCGAACAGCGGGAGCAGGTGCTCCGGGATCTGAAAGGGGAAATGCGGCGCGGCTGAGTCTCAGACGTTGCGCGCTTTGCGGGACTTCTTCTTTGGGGCCTCGGATGTCTCCGGCTTCGCCTCGTCATCGTTCGCCGCTGGCGCATCCGCTGTCTCCGACGGCTGCGTGACCGCGCCATCATCCGTCTGTGCCTCGCCGCCGGGATGAATGGTGGCCAGAACTTCGTCGAAAAGCGCCTGCTTCTTCAGGTCCTTCTTGGATGGCGGCGGTTCTTCGTGCCGATAGTCATGGTCGTGATAACAGGTGCGGCAGCGAACCTTCGCCACCGCTCCGTCCACGATCGAGACCACCGAGTGATTCGTCAGACGGCGGCACTTGACGCACCAGTCGTCAATTACATCTCCGAGGCGTAGATCAGCCATAGGCGGCGCAGAAACCGAAAGTATATCACCTCGATATAATCTCAGCCATGCCCCGAACCGCCGCGACGTTCAACCATCTGTGCTGTTTCCTGTCCCGTGGGGCAGGCGGTTTCGCCTGCCGTCGGGCTTTAGCCCGACTTTCTTGCCCGTCTTCCCAGCGTCTGGCGCTGGCCCTGGTATTCGGCGTATGCGTCGCTTCCGCTCAAACCCCGCAGTCGGTCACCACCCGGCTCGACCACCCCGGCGGCCCGCTGTATGCGACCATCGCCGGCAGCGAGCGCAAAGTGGCCGATTCCGCCGAAAAGGCGTGGGTCCTGCACGACAACAGCGGCGTCCTGTACTCCGGCCGCGACGGCGCCGGCGGCAACGACAACGAAGGTCAGTCGCTGTGGTTTTACGACGCCAAAAGCGGCGACCGGCGCAAGTTAATGGCCGAGTATTACGTGGTCAACGACGTCAAGGAGGCCGCCACCACCACCGGCAGGAGCGCGCTTCTTGTCGAAATGATGGATACGAATATCGACGCCATTCACGTCGCCGTTGTGGACCCGGCGCGCGGCGAGGTCTTCTGCGAAGACGGCGCGAAACTTGCCTCTGTTGATGGCGACACGATCAACCTCGCATTCTATGGCGATGATGACTGGGACAATCTGGCCGACCATCCCGATATCAAGCCGCAGAAGACAGAAAAGCACGATCTCAAAGAACTGCTCGCGCGCGAAGTAATGAGCAACTCCCATACCTGAACAGGCCATGAAACCGCCACCGGTTTCCCTCGAGCAGATCGCCGAGCTCGCGCCGCCGTGCCTGCGCATCACCGTGCCCGAGCAATATCGCGACGAAAACGGGCACATCAACATGCGCTGGTATCTGGCCATTTACGACGACGCCGGATACCCGCTCCAGGAGCGATTCGGTCTGACGCAGGAGTATCACGCGCAGCATGGGACCGGCGGCTTCGATCTCGAACACCACATCCATTACCTGAAGGAAGTGCTGCCCGGAGACGAGGTCTCGGTCTATGCGCGGATGCTCCAGCGCACCGGGAAGCGCATTCACTACCTGATGTTCCTCGTAAACGAGACCCGCGGAACCCTGGCCTCGATCTTCGAGTGCGTCAACTCGTACGCCGACATGCGCGCCCGCCGCACAGCCCCGTATCCGCCGGAGATCGCCGCGCGAATTGATGCCGTCCTTGCCGAGCACGCCGCCCTCGCCTGGCCGCCCCCCGTCTGTGGCGTCATGCGCGCCTGATCCGGTGGATCGCTCATCAGCACCGTTCCCACGCAGGCTGCTGGGCGGCTGCGTGCGCCGTTCACCTTCTGAACTGGGGGCGGGCCCTCGGCCTGCGGCGGGCTCACAGCCCGCCTGGCCAGTAGTCGTCTAATCTGAAGCTTTCGAGGAATGTAAATGCGAAGAATCTTACCCGCTCTGCTCGTGTCTTCTCTCATTGCGTGGTCCGCGATCCCGACGGCGCCGCCCGCGCCAAAGCCCGATGAGCGCTTCAAAGCCGACATCCTGGTCGTCGTGGCGCACCCGGATGACGAAACCATGGTGACCGGCTACCTGGCGCGGGAGATCTATGAGCAGCACAAGCGCGTCGCCGTGATCTACGGTACGCGCGGCAATGGCGGCGGGAACGCTGTCGGCAATGAGCAGGCCGCCGCTCTCGGCGCGGAGCGCGAAATCGAGGCGCGGCGCGCGCTCGCATCGCTGGGCATCATGAACGTGTGGTTTCTGGGCGGTCCCGATACGCCCGGCCAGGACGTGCTGCGCTCGCTCGAAACATGGAGCCACGGCGCGGCCCTCGATCAGGCCGTGCGTCTCATCCGGCTCACGCGCCCGGAGGTCATTCTGAGCTGGTTGCCACTGTACGTCTCGGGAGAGAATCACGCCGACCACCAGGCTGCCGGCGTCATCGCGACGGAGGCCTTCGATATGGCCGGCGACCCGACCGCGTTCCCGGAGCAGGTGGCTGCCCCGCGCGACGCCAATAACATCTACAACCTCACCGAGGGCCTTCAGCCCTGGCAGCCCAAAAAACTTTATTACTTCTCCGACGCGTCACATACGGAGTTCGAGAATGGCAAAGGCCCGCAGTACAAGGTCGAGGGCGTGGCGCCCGGCCGCAACGTCCCGTATGACCGCCTGTCCGCCGAAGAGATGAGCGCGCATCTCACGCAGGGCGATACCGGTCAGGTCGCGAAAGAGGCGCTCGACAAAGGCGATTTCAAATGGTTCCGTGAGCCTGAAAAGCTCGTTCTCGGAAAATCGCTCGTTGGCGGCACGATTACGGGAGACATTTTCGAGGGCGTGGAACCTGGTCGCATCGCATTCGCACCGCCCACTCCATGGAAGCCTGTTGCGCGCACGGGTGTGTCCACCGAACTCGGCGGACCGTGGGCGTTCTACCATGACTTCTGGCGCGTGCACGATCTGAAGCAGCTTCCGGGCCTGCTGTCCGGAAACGAAGTGCTCCTTGGCGCCGATGAGGATCTGAACGTGCCCATCCTGATCCACAACGACACCGGCGCGCCGGTCTCGGTGACGCTCACCAGCACGCTTCCGCGGGGCTGGAAGGAGCGCCGCGGCATGGCCACTTACCCCGTCGCGCCGCACGAAACGTATCCCGTTTACTACGTGGTGCGGTCGCCCGAAAACGCAGCGGCCGGCACGTATGATGTCGCCTTCAAAGCCGCTTCGGGCGATGCCGAGGTCGGGGTAATCCGCTTCCGCGTCACTATCGCCAGCGGCGGCCTTCCGCAGTAAAATACGGACCATGCCGCTCGAAATCGCGAATCTCGCCGAAGCCACGCGTGACGTGAAAAAGGCGCTGCGGAAAGGCGCTGCCTGACTATGCCGGGGTCTTCCGTGAAGTCGAGGCGGACCTGCGCCGCCGCGTCGAGGAGATCGTCGATGACCGCGAGACGGGACGACCGGTCGTACCTGTGCTCGAGTACGCGGATATAGAAGCCGGCCGCGTGCCTGCGCAACACGCGGACCTGGTGCGCCGGCGCGGCGCCTGCGTCATCCGTCGCGTCTTCGATCCCGCGCAGGCGACGGAATGGGATAACGAGATCGCCGCGTACGTCGAGGAGAACCGGCTCGACGAGAAACTGGCGCATGCCGCCGAGGACAAGTACTTCGGGACGCTCCAGGCGAGCAAGCCTCAGATCTACGGCATCTACTGGTCGCGCCCGCAGGTGATGGCGCGGCAGTCCGAATCACTGACCCGGGCGCGCGTGTTCCTGAACAAGCTCTGGACCAGCCAGGGCCACTTCGATCCGGAGCAGGTCCCGGTTTACGCCGACCGCATTCGCCGCCGGCCACCCGCTTCCCAGTGCCTCGGGCTCTCGCCGCACACCGACGGCGGCTCGGTGGAGCGCTGGCTCGATGACAACTTCCGCCAGGTTTACAGGCACGTGTTCGCGGGCGACTGGAAGCGTTACGATCCGTTCGACGGTGCGTGGCGGCCCGAGGCGAGAGAGATTCCGTCGCCGGCGGTTTGCTCGATGTTCCGCACCTTCCAGGGCTGGACCGCACTGACCCGGCAGGGCAGGGGAGACGGCACGCTGCAGCTGATCCCGATCGCCAACTCCATGGCCTACGTCCTGCTTCGGGCGCTGCAGGATGACGTGGCCGAGGACGACCTCTGCGGCGCGCAGCCGGCGCGCGCGTTGTCGATCAAGCCGGAGTGGCATGCCGTCCTGCTGCGGGCGCTCTCGTCCATTCCGCTGATGGAGCCTGGTGACACGGTGTTCTGGCACTCGGACGTGGTCCATGCGGTGGAGGACATCAACAGCGGCACGGGATACAGCAACGTCATGTACATCGGCGCCACGCCGGGCTGCCCGAAGAACTCGGCCTATCTCGAGCGGCAGGCGCCCGCATTTCTGAGCGGCCGTACCCCTCCGGACTTTGCGCCCGACGATTTCGAAGTCGACTTCAAGGGCCGCGGTACGGAAGCAGACCTCACGCCGCTCGGCCGCAGCCAGCTGGGCCTGCCGGCGCTCAGCGGAGCGCAGGCGGGTTAGGATCCGGTCTGGTTATTCGCCGCCATCCAGTGAGTCCAGCCGCTCTTCATGGCGAATAACGATGTTGGCGAGCCGAAGCGACATGTCCTCGACGGCGCGCAGGCGTTGATCGTTGCGTTGCACGGTCTCATACAGCTCATGGATGCTGTCATGAAGAGACTCGATGTTGACCGTCAGGGCCTGAATGCGCTCGTCGATGTCCATACGTCTTGCTGGTCTTAGCTTACCTCCAGGTCGGCGACGAGCGGGAGATGGTCGGAGGCCAGCAGCGAGGCGCGGGTGCGGTGGCGCCGCAGGGCGGTGAGGCGCAGTTCCGGGTCGTGGTAGATGTGATCGAGGTGCAGGAACGGGATCATGCCCGGGTAGGTTCTGCTGTGGTTCGCGCTGAGGCGTTCCGAGAGCATGCGCGTGGACAGGCCGCGGGTCCACTCGTTGAAGTCGCCGAGCAGCACGCGGCAGCCGGCTAACTCGGTCTTTTCCAGGATCTCGGTCAGGCGCAGGGCCTGACGGCGGCGCTCGAACCACGATGTTCCGAGATGCACGGCGAAGATATGCAGCAGCGGCCCGCCGGGCGGCTGGACGTCGACCCGCAGGCAGCGGCGCGGCTCGCGCCGCTCGACGCTGACGTCATAGTTCTCGCTGCCCAGAACCGGGAAGCGTGAGAGCAGCAGATTGCCGTACTCGTTGCCCCGGATGTGGTCGGCGGCGCCGAAGACGTGCGCCATGCCGGCGTGCTCGGCGAGCCAGGGCAGCTGATCGGCGATGACCTCCTGAAGGGCCACGATATCAGCGTCCACCTCGCGCAGCACCTGGACGATGCGCTCGGGCCGTACGCGCCAGTCCATGCCACGCGACTTGTGGGTGTTGTAAGTGGCCACGCGGAAGCGGATCATTGCTGCTTTTCCAGAGGCGCCGCGAGCCAGTCGGAGAGGCGCAGGACGATGTTGCGGCGCCACTCGTCGTAGCTGATCTCCCGAGCGTGCTTCAGATCGCGGTGGAAGTCCTCCGTCAGGCGCGCGGCGATGCGCGGATCGCACATGCACAGGTTGACTTCATCGTTCAGCTCGAAGGAGCGGTGGTCGAAGTTGGTGGAGCCGACCACCGACCACAGGTCGTCCACGATCATGACCTTGGCGTGCAGCATGGTGGGCTCGTACTCGTAGATCTCGGCGCCGCCCTTTATCACCCGTCCATAGAGGCGGCGGGCCGAGGCGCGCGTGAGCATGTGGTCGGAGCGGCGGCCGGGCGTGAGTATCTTAATCTCCACGCCGCGCTCCTGGGCGGCGCGGCGCATGGCCCGGCGCGCGCTGCGGTCGGGCAGAAAGTACGGGGTGGTGATGTAGATCCGCCTGCGAGCGGCCGCGATCAGGAGCTGATAGAGGATGCGGGCCCGTGTCGAGCCAGCGGCCGGCGTGCTGGTGATCACGATGCCGGCTGAGCCGTGCTCGCTCGGTTCGAAGGCGAAGTACTCGGGGCCGGTCAGGACTTCGCCGGCGACGCGCAGCCAGTTCTCGGCGAAGGATGCCTGAAGGCTGTTAACCACCGGGCCTTCGACGCGAAAGACCGTGTCGCGCCAGGCAGGCTGTTTGTGCATCGGCCGGTACCACTGGTCGGCGATGCCGGCGCCGCCGATAAAGGCCGTTTTGCCGTCGATGATCATCAGCTCGCGATGCGTTCGATTGTTGATGCTCAGCAGCACGTCGGGGCGGAGCGAGTGATACCATTCCACGCGACCGCCGGCATCGGTGAGGTCGCGAAAGAATCCGCGCGTGGTGCTGAAGCTGCCGATGTAATCGACGGTGAGGTTAACGCGCACGCCGGCGCGGGCCCTTTCCGCCAGTGCTTTGACGAAACGCTCGCCGATTTGGCCGCGATGGAAAATGTAAGCCTCCAAATTGATGGTTTGCGCGGCGGCTGCAATCGCGTTCAGCTCCGATTCATAGAAGCAGCCGCCGTTGGTCAGCACCTCGACACGATTGCCGTGGTGCAGCCCGGTATCGGTAAGCGTGGTCAGCAGGCGCTCGAAGTCAGCTGACCCGGGATCGGGCAACTCGCCTTCGACGTGGTACGGCAAGTCCGGGCGGAAGAACGCCAGAAACAGAGTGAGACCCTGAACGGCGAGCGCGATGACCGCGAGTACGATTACAGCCGTCGGAACGTGGAGCGGCACACCTGGTGGACGACGGAATCAGTCGACTCGCTGCAGGATTTTCACATCGCCGGGCAGCCGGAAGAGCGTGTCCGGGAGGTTCTTATTGATCTCGACCGAATCGGCGTAGATTTCGAACACCTTCTCTTTGTTGTGTTCGCGCTGCAGGTCGAAGGGCCATTGCACTCCGTTGCCGACGTCGCGGTACTTGGTGTAGTAGGTCACCTCCTCGTCCTGCTGGTTATCGATGGGATCGAGGTGATAAAACTTCTGGCGGATGGGCACCTTCAGTGTGGCGTCAAAATAGACGGTGGTCTTCTCGTTATTGTTGTCGATGATATCGACGATCTCCACCGGGCGATTATCGAGCACGTCCTGGCCCTGGCCGAGGAAGGTCATGCCCGGTTCGTGCAAACGCTGGCGCAGGATGTAGAAGACGTCGTGCATGGTGGTGAGCTTGTAGCGTGGGAAGCGGTCGGAGGCGAGCGGGCGGGCGCCGCGGAAGGTGAGCTCCCATGCTTCGGTTGGAGTGAACAACACGGCGAAGTCTTCCTTTTTGCCTTTCCCAAAGGACTGGCGCTCCACCATGCCAACGTCATTGGGATGCGCGGGCTTGCGGTATTCGAAATAGAGCGTGGCGACGGCGAGGCCCTGAAGCTGCTCGCGATAGAAGGAGTACAGGCGGCCGTGCTCTTCGACGTTGCGGATGTTCAGGAAGGCGTCGCCGCCGAGTGTGGCGATGGCTTCCTGGACGACTCGCTTCCCGCGCTCCTCCATGGTTTCGGCGTGGAGGGCGCTCAGCAGGAAGGCTGCTGCTATCGTGCAAGCCAAAGGCTTGCACCACAAATGGGCTGGTATGGTGTAACGCAACTTCATCATTTTGCGGTTGGCTTTTGACTTAATGCGTCGGCGGTCAGGCCGGAATTTACCGTGAATTTTTGTACCGTGACGTCCGCGTATGGGGCGCCATCGTGCTTTACAACGATGTGGAACGGGGCTTTCAGGCCGCTGACCTGCCGCCAGTCGGAGAAGTCCTCTTCGGCATTGACGGGGCCGGTGCGGCCGGTGCTCTGGTAGGTCATGCTGGCCGGCAGATGCGTCGCGGGGTCGAGCTTCAGGTCCACGCTGTCGCCGTCCTTGTCGGCGATCCGGAGCGTATCGGGCCCGGCGAGGCTGACGGTGCGATTGGGATCGCGGTCGCTCAGGGCCAGAGTAAACAGATCGCGGAACAGCTCACCGCGGATTTCCTTCAACATGGGCGGAGGCAGGTTCTGAGTGCCCTGCGGCGTCGCGCCCCAGCCGGTCTGGCCGTCGGAGAACATGACCATTTTGCCGAATGGAAGCGTCGTTTCCTGGCGGAAACCGGACGGCGCGACGAACTCGCTCAGCTGCTGCACCTGCATCTTCTGCCCGCCCATTTCAACCGACGCAGTAGCCTGGATGCTGGTGTCCCTGACGGCCGCCAGTTTATCGGGACCGCCCATGGCTTTCTGCATCTGTACCAGCAGTTCGCGCCCCTGCTGCTGCGTTTGCGCGGTAACAGCGGCAGCGGGAGCGCGCGCGGGCTCAGGGATGGTGAGATCAATGGGCTGCACCTTCATGCCGAGCTGTGTCAGCGGAGCGCCGAAGTCCGCTGGATTCCCAACGGCCACGATGGTCAGGTCCTGTGGCTTGAAGTATTCCTTCGCGACGCGCAACACGTCTTCCCGCGTGACATGCTCGACGGCTTTCTGGAACTGGAAGATGAAGTCGTCCGGATAGCCGTAATACTTGTAGCGCATGACCCGGTTCAGGGTCTTACTGGGTCGATCGAAGAGAAACACGAAGCTGTTGAGCACCGTGTCCTTTGCCGTCTTCAGCTCCTCGGGAGTGACCTCGGTGGTGCGAATGCGTTTCAGCTCGCGCTCGATCGCTTCGAGAGTATCGAGGGTGTGCTTCGACTGTGTGCTGCCACTGATCTGGAACAGACCGGGGTGGTCGAACTGGGCGCCCCAGTATGCGGAAATATCGTAGACGTAGCCGAGCTTCTCACGGACCTCCTGCATGAGCCGTGAGGAGAACCCTCCGCCGAGGATATTGCCGGCGACGGCCAGCGCAGGATAGTCCTTGTCACTGAACTCGCCGCCCAGGTGCCCAACCTGGAAAAATGTCTGCGTCACATCGGTCTTCGTGCCGACGTAAACGCCGGGAGCGGGAGTGCGGACGACTTCCGGGAACTTCGGGACGGGTGGCTGCTCGGCATTCCATCCGGAGAAGGCATTTGTCAGCTGGTCCTTCATTTGATCGGTGGAGAAATCGCCGTAAACGGCCAGCATAACGTTTGCCGGGAAATAGTAGCGCTTATAGAACGCCACAAGGTCGTCGCGATGAATGTTATCGACATCGGAGTACTGCATCATCCAGCCATAGGGCGTGTTGCGGCCGTAGACGATGTCGGCGAATTCGCGGTTAGCGACCTGACTGGCTTCGTCATTGCGGCGGGCGATCTCGCTGCGGAGCTGGGTCTTGAGCAGGTCGATCTTGTCCTGGCGGAACGCGGGCTGCGTGAGGACGTCGTGGAACATGCCCAGCACCTGGGGCGTGTTCTCTTTGAGACAGGAGAACGAAACGCTGCCGCTGCTCTCCCCGATACCGCTCTCCACGGATGCCGCCACGTTCTCGAGCGCGACGTCCATCTGATCGCCGGTCATCTTCTCCGTACCGCCGCTGCGCATGACGTGGCCGGTGATTTCGGCGAGCCCTATCTTATCCTTCGGATCAAAAAGGTTGCCCGTGCGGACCAGAGCGAAGCCGCTGACGATGGGCAGCTCGTGATCCTCGAGCAGATAGAGGCGCATGCCGTTGGGCAGCGTGAACTCGGCCGGCTTCGGGATTTTGATGTCCTTCAGCTTCGTGAATTTCAGGCTCTCCCAGGACGGGAATGGCGCTGGTCCGCGCACCTGCGTTTGATCAGGGGCCGTGCTGGCCGGCTTTTTGGTCGCGGGAATGGTTGCGGCCGCGGGATTCTTTACGGGCGCGTCCTGCGCGAGGGCGGCGGCGGCCACCATTGCGGAGAGGACCAGAGCAGTGGCTTTCGGGCACAGGGCCCGCTCCAGAAACCAGACCAGGCGGGCTGAGAGCCCGCCGCAGGCTGAGAGCCTGCCCCACAAAACCCGAGTGCGCTTCACTTCGATGCTCCTTTGGCGGAGGGTTCGCCCTGCGGGCCGGTTCCCGCGGGGGCAGGCGCCGGAGAGCTCTGGCGCGGAGGGACGATTTCCGCTACGGTCCGAGTATCGGGAATGAAATACTGCCGGGCAACGCGCTGTATGTCGTCGGCCGTGACCTTGTCGTAATCATCGAGCTGGGTGAAGAGCTTGCGCCAATCGCCGTACTCGACGTAGGCGGTGGTCAGCTCCGCTGCGAGGCCGGCGTTGTTATCGAGCTGGCGTATGAGCGAAGCGCGCAGGCGGGTTTTGATACGTTTCAGCGTTTCGTCATCGACCTTTTCCGTCTTCAGGCGTTCGATGATGGCGTAACATTCTTTCTCGTTCTCCTCGAGGGTGTGCCCGGAGTTCGGAACCAGGTAGAAGAGGAAGAGGTTGGGATACTTACCGCCGGGGAAGGGTGACTGGGCGCCGGCCGCGAGCGCGATGCGCTTATCGCGCACCATGTCGGTGTACATCCAGGAGGTTCGGCCGCCGGAGAGGACCTCGGAGATGATGTCGAAGACCGGGTCGTCCTTATCGTTATCGTCCGGCCGCTTGTAGACGATGGCTGCGAATGGCTGGGCAGGCGATTGCACCTGCACGCTCTTTGGGCCATCCTGCGGCGGTTCGGTGGTGGGGAAGTCCTCGGGCAGGGGATGCTTTGGCAGAACGGCGAAGTATTTTTCCGCCAGGCGCTTGCATTCCGCCGGATTCACATCACCGGCGATGCCGATGGTAATGTTCGCCGGGACGTAATATTTGCGATAGAAGGCAACCGCATCGGGGACGCGGAAGTGCTCGATGTCGCTGGCCCAGCCGCCGGGGCCGTTGCGGTAGGGATGGGCGGCGAACGCGGTGGCGGTGAGCATCTGGACGAGGCGGCCCTGCGGGTTCGATTCGACGCGCATGCGGATCTCTTCGCGGACCACGTCGCGCTCCTTGTAGAACTCGCGGAACACGGGGTCATAGAAGCGTTCGGCTTCGAGCAGGAACCAAAGCTCGAGGCGATTGGAGGGCAGGCTGTAGAAGAACTGCGTCGCATCCTCGCCGGTGCCCGCGTTGAGGCCGACGCCGCCGTTCTCCTCAATGATTTTCGGGAAGGCGTTGGGGATGACGTAGGAGTCGGCCTTCTCTTCCGCGGCTTTGAGATCGGCCTGGAGGGCTTTCAGGCGCTCGGCATTCGCCTTGCTGCCTTTGGCGCGCTCGGCGTCATAGAGGTCGTAGATTCGCTCCACCTCGTCCATGGCTTTCTTTTCGGCGGGGTAATCCTTGGTTCCGATGGTCTCCGTGCCCTTGAAGGCCATGTGCTCGAACATGTGTGCGATGCCGGTCTGACCGCTGGGATCGTTGACCGCGCCGGCATTGACGTAGGAATGGAACGAAACCACGGGCGCTTCATGCCGTTCGAGGATGATGAAGTGCATGCCGTTGGCGAGGGTGAATTCGGTGACGCGCTTTTCGAAGTCGGCGAGCGACTGCGCGGCGAGTAATGGCGCGATTGCGCAAAGGAGGAACCTGAGCCTCATGTTTTTGATCGGAACTCCTGGGGCTGAATGCAGCGTGAGCGTGTTGCAGCCTTAGTAATCAATATAGACGGCGCTGGCGTGCGGACGGTTGTGGGAGAACGCCGGCGGCAGGGGCCGAAAACCGCGGGGCCCGAAAGAACGGGGTCAGAGGTCAGGGGTCCGGAGTCCGAAGACCCGTGGTCCGGGGCCCGTGGTCCGTGGTCCGCTGTGTGCTGTACCGCGCCGCCGTCGTTGGGTTCGATTTCTGGTGTGCTGTCAATTGGTTGCGGGTCGGCGAGGTCGTGTTCGATTGTGGGATTAGGTTCGTTTGGCGCGTCTTCCGGGTTGTAGTCGCGGAGGGTTTTGTATGCCCTCGCCATCTGACGCTCGTAGCGGGATTCGTAGCGGCTGAGGAGCTCGAGGGCGCGGGTGAAGTCGGCCATGGCGCGGAAGGAGCGGTACGTCTTTTCGTCGGGCGGGAGCTGGCAGGGGCCCATGAGACCGGCCTCGTATTTGTAGGCGGTTTTCTCCAGAGCCCAGACGCGGCGGATGCGCCAGGCGCAGGCGGCAATCGACTCGACCTGAAGGCGCTGGAAAGGCGTCGAGGGACGGAACTCCTCTTCGAGTTCGGTAGAGAGCTGGAGGAAGCGCTCGGCGGGCTCGGTTGGCAGGACGATGATTTCACTCAGCAGGCCGTGTTTCATGGCGTTTCGGGATGAGCGCAATTTGCCCTCGGGGGTTTTGGGCCCGCGGGATTTTGCGCCATTTTCGCGCGAGGCGCGGATACGACGTTCGGAAGACATTGGAGACTTCCCTCCTCGGCCCCATCTTCGCGCGAGGAGTCAAGGATTTCGGGCGTCATTTGTGAGGAATGCGTTTGGATTCAGGAACATAGCCCGGCGGGAAGCCGTGTGATCGCCGCATAATGGAGAAGGTGCACTTTCTTCCGGATATCAAATTGTCCCTTCGCGCCATGCGCAGGAGCCCCGGCGTCGTGATCACGGCGGTCCTCGCGCTCGCGCTCGGGATGGGTGCGAACACGGCGATTTTCAGCGTGGTCAATTCCGTTCTGCTCGATCCCGTATCCCTTCGCAGCCTGCGCGATCCCGATCGGCTGGCGATGATCTGGGAAAAGATGCCCGGCTTTAACATGCCGCCTTTCACCGAGCGCATGCCTGTTGCAGCCGCGAACGTGGAACAGTGGCGCAGCCAGGCTCACACCCTCGATGGAATCACCGCATTTCAGCCCGACGATTGCAACCTGGCAGCCAGGTCGTCGGCACCGGCCGATCATCCGGAACGCGTCGAGGGCCTCATCGTCGAGCCCGCGTTCTTTTCTGTCGCCGGAATTCGGCCCCGGCTCGGCCGAATTTTCACGCCGGATGAAGCGCGCAACAGCAGCGACCGCGTCGTCATGGTGAGTGACGAGCTCTGGACCAGGCGCTTCGGCAACGGGAACAACGTGGCAGCCGCCACGATCACGGTGAACGGAATCGAGCGGACCATTGTCGGCGTCCTCCCGGCAAACTTCCAGTTACCGGCGTGGTGGGGCGGGTTCGACCGCAAGCATCCGCAGGTCTGGCTGCCCGCGGATCTCGCCACCCTGAACTCTCCGGAGCAGAAGTGGGGACTATCGTGGTTCGTATACGCTCGTCTGCGACCCGGCGTCACCGTCCAGCAGGCGCGTTCGGAACTGACGGCGTTGTTCGCGCGTGCGAAGAAGGACCACCCCGACGAAAACGTCGGCAGCGGCGTTAACGTGTTTCCCCTGCGCGTGGAGAATACCGGCGCCGAATTGCGCACGGGAGTTCTGGCGCTGCAGATCGCGGTTGGATTTGTTCTCCTGATCGCCTGCGCGAACGTCGCCAACCTGATGCTCGCGCGCGGCGTGGGCCGGCAGCGTGAAGTATCGATTCGCATGGCGCTCGGCGCGGGCCGGGGCAGAATCATGAGCCTGCTTCTCACCGAAAGTGTTTTGCTCAGCGTCATGGGCGCGATCGCGGGCGTGCTGCTGGCGTGGTGGGGCCTGCATCTGCTCGCCGGTCTGGCGCCGCATGACAGCGCCGAGTTTCGCGGCGTCCATATGGATTTTGCGGTGCTGGGCTTCGCCTTTGCGGTGTCGCTTGTTACCGCTGTACTCTTTGGCCTCGCTCCCGCGCTCCACGCTGCCGGCCAGAACGTGAATGAATCGCTCGGCAAAGGCGGCCGGACCATCGGCGCAGGCCCGAAATGGCTCCGGGGTGGCCTGGTCGTGGGCGAGGTTGCTCTGGCGATTATCCTGCTGGCCGGGGCGGGGCTTATGATCCGCAGCCTGAGCGCGTTGATGAGCGTGAATCTCGGCTACCGCGTCGACCATCTGCTGACGACGAAGATCAGCGTGGCCAATGTATCCACCGCGGCGAATCCGGAGAAACTGCAGGCATTTTGTGAGCAGGTGCTCGATCGCCTGGAGCACGTGCCCGGAGTTTTGTCCGCCAGCATTTCGAGCGCGCTTCCGATGGCCGACTACACCGAATCGAACTACAACGTCGAAGGCGCGCCGAAGACGCGGGATATGCGCATCGCCAGCGTCAGCCGCGTAAGCGAGGGATTCTTCACCACGCTGGGCATACCGGTTCAGCGCGGGCGCGACTTTACCGCGGCCGAAGCCCAGGCGGCGAAGCCCAGTATCGCTGTGGTGAGCGAATCGTTTGCGAAAAAGAACTGGCCAGGACAGGACGCACTCGGTAAGGTGCTGCTGATGCCCGATGGCAAGACCGACAGCCGCGTTGTGGTGATTGGCATCGCGGCCGATACGCACCAGATGGGGCCCGACCGGCAGACGAGCCCGGCCATCTTTCTTCCCTCGCACCGCTACGACAATTTTGACGTGGTTCTCCACACGGCCGGC
>DASRCB010000304.1:0-10483 GCA_035653295.1 Bryobacteraceae bacterium | reverse complement strand
CTGCGGAATTCCCACTCTCATGCAGGGCTACAACCTGGAGGACGTGGCGCGCGGCATCGACGAGATCATGATTCGCCAGCCGCTCGGAGTCGTCGGCGCCATTACTCCCTTCAACTTCCCGGCGATGATCCCGCTATGGTTTCTGCCTTATGCCCTGGCCTGCGGGAATACCTTCATCCTCAAACCGTCGGAGCGCGTACCGCTCACCGCGCGCAGGCTGCTCGAATTGATCGGGCAGACTGGGCTGCCGGATGGCGTGTGCAACCTGGTCGTGGGCGCCAAGCCCGCGGTCGATGCGCTGCTGCGTCACCCGAAGGTGCGGGCCATCAGCTTTGTCGGCTCCACGCCGGTGGCCCGATACATCTACGCCGAAGGCGCGGCGCACGGGAAACGCGTGCAGTGCCAGGGCGGCGCGAAGAACCACGTCGTCATCATGCCCGATGCCGACCTCGGCAGCACCGCGCAGGTGGTCAGCGACAGCGCGTTCGGGTGCGCCGGGCAGCGCTGCCTGGCGGTGTCGGTGGCGATCACGGTCGGCGATGCCGCGAAGCCGTTCACGGACGCGATTACCGCCCTCGCCTCCAGCCTGAAGGTAGGTAACGGCCTCAGCGATGGCGTGCAGATGGGGCCGGTGATTTCGTCCACCAGCAAGGAACGGATCGAAGCGCTGGTGGATAAAGGCCTGGCCGCCGGCGGGCGGGCCATCCTCGATGGGCGCAAGGCCGCCGGCGACGGCTATTTCATCAACCCGACCATCCTCGAGGGAAACGGCGCGGCTCGCGAGCTGGGCGAAACCGAGATTTTCGGACCCGTGCTCACTCTGCGAGAGGCCGGCGATCTGGACAGCGCCATGCAGATGCTCTCCGAGAGCTCCTACGGGAACGCTGCGTCGATCTTCACCACCAGCGGCGCGTCCGCGCGTAAGTTCCGGTATCAGGCGCCCGCCGGGAATATCGGCGTGAATATTGGAGTGGCGGCGCCCATGGCCTACTTCCCGTTCAGCGGCTGGAAAGACAGTTTCCTCGGCGTCCTGCACGGCCAGGGTCGCGATGCGGTGGAGTTTTATACGGACAAGAAGGTCGTCATCGAGCGCTGGCCGAAAGAGTGGTCGAGACGGTTCTGAGCTCCCGTTCTCCCACACAGACAAATCGAATCTTCTCCCGCTTCCACGTGTACGTAATCAGCAGATCCCCATTGCTCGCCTGTACCAGCGCTGGATAGGAAAACTCTCCCGGTCCGGTCTCCAGCTCATGGAACTTCTTCCATTCGACGCCGTCGACACTCATCGCGAGAACCAGAGGCGTGCGGGAAGAAAAGCTGTCGTTGTAGATCATGACCAGACGCCCGTCGCCAAGCCGAACGGCGTCGATCCCCGAGTTCGGATTCGGCAGCGCCGTCGCTCTGACCGCCCCCCACGTACGCCCGCCGTCGACCGAGTCCGATTCGCAGATCCTGCCGATGTGTGTCGTCGCCCGCGCGTACAGCCGAATGTGCCCGCCGCCCAGATCCACCAGCGAAGGCTGGATAATGCCGTATTCTTCCCCCGGCCGCGGCGTCCTGGCCGCGATGGACAATGGCGCGGCAATCGGCCCGATTCGACTCCACGTATGGCCGTTATCGATGCTGCGCTCGATCCACGCCGCCCAGCTCCCATAGCTCTCCACCGACGTGCCGCTGAGAATGGTCCCGTCGCGCAGCACCAGCGGCTTGGCGCGGATCGGGCCGTAAATCCCCGCCGGCAGATGCTCCGTCTCGCTCCATGTCGCGCCTTCATCGCGGCTGAACTTCCGCGCCGCCGACCATGTTTCCGGCGACTTGCCGAACTTGTAATACAGCCACAGCACGCCGTCAGCCGCGTGGAACAGAACCGGGTTCCACGTGGCCACTCCCGGTTCACGCGCTGCCTCCCGCGGCGCCGACCACCCGCCCGCTCCACGCCGGGCCATCCAGATGCCCACATCCGAGGCGCCCTCTCGCGAGCCGCCGAACCACGCCGCGAGCACATCGCCATTCGACAGCTCGACAACCGTAGAAGCATGACACGATCGCGTCGGCATCTTTTCGGCTATGAACTCGGCCATTTGCGCCTCGGCCAGCATTGCCACACTGCACACCAGCGCCCACCTGCCCATGCCTGCCATCACCCAGAGTGTAATGCGGAACCCGTTTCCGTGCGTCTCCCTAAACGGAGGGTATGTGCGAAAGGAACCACTTCCGACCGCGATAACGAATATAGAGACGGTCGCAAAACTGGAGCAGGAATTCCTCGAAACGCGCACCGCGCTGGAGAAGGTTAGCGACGCCATTGGCGCCTTCGTGGGCACCATGGGTTTCGTATCGCTGCACGTTGTCTGGTTTATCGGCTGGGTGCTGGTGAACACCCGGATGATCCCCGGCGTCCCCACCTTCGATCCGTACCCGTTCATGCTGCTCAGCATGGTGGTGTCGCTCGAAGGGGTCCTGCTGACCACCTTTGTCCTCATGAAGCAGAATCGGATGAGTAGGCGCGCGGATAACCGCAATCAGCTGAACCTCCAGGTGGACCTGCTGGCCGAGCGCGAAGTGACCAAGATCATCCAGATGCTCCAGGTTGTATGCGCGCACATGGGGCTGGAGGCAGAGGCTCAGGAGAAAGAGGTCCAGGAGCTCAGCCAGAACACCGCTGTCGATGTGCTGGCGAAGGAGCTCCGCGAGAAAATGCCCGATTAGCGCGCCTTGTTGTACTTCGTGAGCGCCTGGCGGAGGCGGTCGTGCGGCAGCGCCATTACCGTATGGCCGTTGTAGCCGGTCATGGTCTCTGCGCCGACCATGGCGTTCACGATGGCCTCTTCCACGGCCTCGACTGTCGCCTCAAAAATCGGGTTCATCTCGTCATTGGCGAGCATGGAGACCTGGACCACGCCCGAAGAGCCGCCGGCCTGCGGATTCGCCGTGGAGAAGGCGATAAAGATGTCGCCCGATCCGTTGCCCGAAACAGATCCGGTGCGCGCCAGCCCCATCGATGCACGCCGGGCCAGCCGCTTCGTCTGGTGCGGCAGCAGAGGAGCGTCGGTGGCCACCACGATGATGATGGACCCGTAGTCCTCGCCGGAGTGCCGGTAATCGCGGGAATAGGGCACGCTGTCCGGAATCTCGCGGCCGACAGGGACGCCCGCGATCATCAGCTGCGGCCGGCGCCCGCAATTGCACTGCACCAGAACGCCGACCGTGTAATCGCCCGCGCGCCGCGATGCCGTGCCGATACCCCCTTTGAACCCGTAGCAAACCATGCCCGTGCCCCCGCCCACATTGCCCTCGGCCACCGCGCCGGAACGGGCGCTCTCCAGCGCTTTCACGACATCGGCTTCCTGCACGTGGAATCCGTTCACATCGTTGAGAAAGCCGTCCCAGGTTTCGGCCACCACCGGCAGCGACCATTCGTCCGGCTCGGCGCCTTTCGGAGCATGGGCCACCTGCCATTTGATGTAGGAATCGCGCACCAGGCCGACGCTGTGCGTATTCGTAATCAGCACCGGTCCGGCGAGCAGGCCGCCTTCCTCGAGCCATGTCGTCCCGGTCATTTCGCCGTTGCCGTTCAGCGAGAACCAGCCGCCGAACGAAGGAATGGTCGATTGCTTTCCGCGTGGCCAGACCACCGTGACCCCGGTGCGCACCGCCTGTTTACCCTCTCCGGAAATCAGGGTCGTATGGCCGACCTCAATACCCGCCACGTCGGTAATCGCATCCAGCGGTCCGGGCGTTCCGTCGAACGGAACCCCCAGGTCGCGGGCCCGCGTGGCGGCGCACAGCGGCAGACCGAGAAGAATCGAGAGGATCAGGCGGAAGCGTGCGGACATGAGGAGCAGTATATCCGCTGTTATCCGCCAGGGACGGCCGCGCCCAACCACAGCAGGCCGCTCGCGGGGTCAGACGAGCGTCCGGAATTCACCCGATAGGCGCTGAATTCGGGCTCTGCTAAACTCTCAGGAACGCATTTGACATAATTCCGGTGCTTTAACGGGAGGAGCGGCCATGGCGCTGCGTCTGCCGCGTGTTCACTGTTTCGAGTTTCACGAGAAGCAATGGTTTTCCGCGGCGTTCCGCCACGCCATCACGGAATGTGTGCGCCTTTGGTCGCTAAGGCTGCGGATGGAGGGCGTCATCACCCCCATGGTGGCCGAGCTGTTGCGATTCGCTCCGGCGCCCCGAATCATTGACCTGTGCTCCGGTTCGTCCGGTCCCGTTCCCGCGCTGCTGACTGAGCTGGACAAAGCGGGCGTTGCGGTGGACGCCACGCTCACCGATCTCTTTCCCGATCGGGAAGCGTTCGCCTGGGCGGCGTCAGCAACCGGCGGACGCGTTCTGGGCTGGCCGGAGCCTGTGGACGCCAGACGTGTGCCCGCACCCCTGGCCGGCGTGCGCACCTTCTTCAATTCGTTCCACCACTTCCCACCGGAGGGCGCCCGGGCGATCCTCGAAGACGCATATCGTCAGCGTCAGCCGATTTTAGTGGCCGAGATCACGGAGCGCTCCGCCTTCCGCGCGGCTCTCACCTTCCTGCACAGCGCCACGCTGATGTTCCGCTACGTGCCGCAGATGCGGCCCGCGGCGCCGCTGAGCGTCTGGATTTTCACTTACCTCATTCCACTCCTGCCGCTCGCGCTGGCCTGGGACGCAATGATTTCCTGCCTCCGTTCCTACAACGAAGCGGAACTGCGGCAGCTGTGCTCGAATTTTTCCGAGGAATGGGCGTGGGAATTCAGAAGAATTCCCATGCCGGGCCTGCCGGTACACATCTGCTGCTTCAGTGGCAGGCCGGTAATTGCGGAAAACAATGCTGCGGCGAAAGCAGGCGCCAGCCCTTATCGGGTTACGGCCGGCTTCGGCGCTTCCAACTTGTGACGGCGTGTCCGGCTGCGATATCCGGTGACGAAAAGCCGGTTCAGGGACGACGGCAGGCTGCGGCAAATCGTCTCCCGATAACGAGCCGCGGCCGGTAGTTCGCCGGTGAGCCGCAAATGAGCGCGCCCAAGATTGTGGTAGGGAATGCCCGGAAAATAGTGGTGCAGGGCGTGATAGCGCAGGCCAACCGGCGCCCAAAGCGCCGTCCAGGGTCCGCCGGGGATATCCACCGAATCGAGAAGCTGCGCGCCGCGATCGAGCGGCTCACCCGTGCTTTCGTAGTGATGCGCGCCAAGCGCTCGCAGAGTATTCACGAAACTCACCACCGCGACAACGCCTGCCCACGTGAACAGCACGCGCCAGGGCAGGATCGTGGCGCACAGCACCAGCAGCGGTCCCCAGAACAGCAGGATCGCGACCTCCCAGCGGCCCATGTTGTCCAGCAACTTGTCATCCACCCTGCGGCAGTAGCGCGGGTTCATGGCGAACGAAGATGCATGGGCCGCAAGCAGTCGATGAAACGGCCGCCAGAACAGCGCAAAAGGCGCCAGAACCACGAATCGCGCCAGCAGCAGCAGCGGCATGAGCAGGCTCTGGAGAAGAAACGTCGCGGTCATGAGGTGCGAACGCGCGAAGGGCATGTACTCCGGGTCCTGAGACGTGCCATATGTCGCGGTGCTGTGGTGGTCCTGATGAACGCCGACATAGGTGAAGCTCGGCATCAGCAGGGGAATCCCGATCGCCACATTCCACGCGGTCTCGAATCCGGGCAGGGCTTTCGGGCGGACGTGGGTGATCTCGTGTATGAAGCAGACGGCCCGGTACAACAGCAGCACTGCAATCACTGCGGCTCCCGTCGCGGTCCAGGAGCCAAACGGAGCGGAACAGGCGACAGCGAAGGCGGCCCATCCGAGGGCGGCGCTGAACGCCAGATCCGTCCAGTAGATCAGCGGCCGAGGGCTGTGCAGGTCGCGGACAAGCTGGTGCGCCTGGGCATGGCAGAAATTGTCGGCAAGCACAGGGGGAGTACCCTCATTATACCGTTTGCCGTGCCGCTGCGGCGCTGTTGCTGATTGGTCTACCGGATGAAAGTAGCTGCGGCGCCGCTCCGAAGCCGGTGCTTCTGGTGAATGTGCCGCTTGTACTCGACCACCATTAGCTCCATCCGCGCAAAGCTCGCCGCGCCGTCCTTAAGCCTGTCCACGGCGATGAACTCGCTCGCCACTTCGGCAAGCGCCTGAATCTCAGAGCAAAGCCGGCCACAGGTATGGCATCGAGATGAATCGTTAGCGCCGGGCATACTTCCCGCACTCTTATTACGGGACGTCTCCGCCGCGAGAGGCCGCGAGCCCGCGCAGGTGTAAACAAGACAGGTATTGGTCATGCACCTCCCTGAATCGGCCGATCGGGTGGCCCCCTGCATGATCGTAAGACCTAACCCATTCGGCGTAGCCAGAGCCCTTTACGACAAGCGTGCTATAACATTCCTTCCAGGGAACTCAGGCTCCGCGGCGGTGAACGCTCCATGCGCGACCGAATCGTCGATCTCATAACCGTTCGGGCACGGTCGTCACCGGACGCGATCGCGTTCGCCCACCGCGGCGTTGCCATCACCTACCGGGAACTGGAGATCCGCGCAAGCAAAGTGGCCAACGTCTTGCGCCTTCTCGGCGCGGGACTCGGAGCCACGGTAGGCCTCCTGCTGAATTCGCCGCAGCTGGCGGTCGGCGCGCTGGGCATTCTCAAGACGGGCGCTGCTTATCTGCCCATGGACCCCGAGCTTGCGCCGGAGCACCTGACCTTCATCGCGCGCGACGCCGGCGTTCCGATTGTGATCACTGAGGACGCGGTCGCCGGCCGCATTCCTTTCGGCCCCTGGAAACTCATTTCCCTCGATGGCCACCGTCCGGAAATCGACCGGCAATCGGACGAGTTCCCCGCCCCTCCGCTCCAGGACAGCGACGTCGCATATGTGATTTACAGATCCTTCGCCGGCGAATCCGATGGCTTCCCGATCGAACACGGCAGCCTCGCGGACCTGGCCGGCTGGTTCAGAGATGCCTTCGACCTGACCCCCGCCGACCGCGTGAATCAGGTCAGCCGCGTCGCCTCCGATGCCTTCGCCTGCGAGTTGTGGCCTGCGCTCGCCGCCGGGGCCTCCGTCCGGTTTTCGGACCCCGGCGCTGCCTATGACGTGAGCGGTCTTCGCGCGTCGTTCGACGCGAACGGCATCACCATCGGTTTCGCGCCGGCGGAAATGGCCGAGTCCCTGCTCGGCTCGTCCTGCGACGAGACAAGGGTACGCTGGGCCGTCACGAGTGGCTCCGCTCGGACCCATTCAGACGTGCTGGAACGCCTGGAGGCAGCCGCGAACGGACACACGAGGAAGGCTCGGCTCGGCTTGTTCGATGACCGCATGCGCCTGCTGCCCGAAGGCGAGGCCGGTGAGTTGTTTGTCGCCGGCGTCGAGTGCGGCGCGAACAATCCTCAGGCCTGAGGATTCTCCCCCGTTCCGCGATACGTCTGAAGTTTGGTCTCCGCGCTGATCCGCCAGCCCTCGTCCGTTTTTCGCATACTGAGCTGCACCTTCATTCCTCCGGACCTTGTTTCAGGCCCCTGAAACTGCCACGTTTCGTCAAACGTGACCACCACCGATGAGGGGCTTCTCGTGCGCATGGTGACGTTGGCGATCTCGAGGTGGAGAGGTTTGCCGAGCCGCGCCAGATCCTGTTCGCGGCGCCTGCGGACATCGGAAACGCTGATTGGGCCCTCGCCGTAGAACAGGTACACGGTTCGGCTGTAGCAGGCCATCTGGCCGGCGACATCGCCGGAGCGCAGCGCCGCCGCCCAGCGCTGGAGCAGTCCCTCCGGGCTGTCCGCCGCGACCGGCGCAGGATTGACATCGGGCGGTGGAGCTGGCTTCGCGGCGCTGTGTTGTGAAAGGGCCGGACGTGAAACGGTCTTCACTGCGGCCGAGGACTTCCCACGTCCCGGCAGAAGGATGACCGCGCCAACAATCGCCGCGATAACAGCCAGAGCCACTACAACCGTTCGAGGCCGGAACGGCGCGGACCACGTTCGCCTGTTTGAAGCTTGCCGCGTCGCGGCCACGGGCGGTGGCTTCAACTCGGGCGCAGGTTCGACAGATGGCAACGCGGGTTTCGGCGCTGGCGGAGCAGCGCTCTCCAGAATCGCGCCGATGCGCGCCAGGCCGGCTCGCTCGCTGATGCTCGCCTTCAGGCATTCGTCTACCAGTCTGGCCAGCGGCAGACGCTTCTTAGGATGGAACGGCGCGCGCGCCGACGCCTGCTCACGAGGGCTCTGGCCACGCTCCTCGACGGCACAGCAAAGGAGCCAGGATAAACTCCAGGCGTCCCACGCGGGCGAAACGATTCCCGCCCACGCTTCCGGCGCGATGCCCGCTGACACTGCCAAAAGGCGCCGTGTTTCGTTCGCGTATTCCGCGCCGGCAATGCGAATCTGCGAGAATTCCGATAGCTTCCAGGTCTTGCCGACGCGCGCGACGGTAGTTGGATCCAGATTGCAGTAGATCAGCTTCCGCTGGTGCAGACAGGAAAGCGCGCTGATCAGCTGTTGACCGAGTTCCGACGCCTCGTCCAGCCGCAACGCGTGTTCCCGCTCGATATCTGCCAGAGTCGTCTCGGCGCGCTCGAGCACGGCGTAAACGAATTCCGCGCCCGCGATGCTGCACCGCCCCACGCTGACGCAGGGCAGGAGGTTCGGGTGCGTGACGAACATGGCCCTGGTGTAGCGGTCCAGCAGGGGTTCCGAGTCAGAGCGCATGAACCGAACCGCCAGAGGGAAATCGTAGGCTCCCGGCTGCAGCGGCTCGACCGCGAACAAGGTATCCGGATCGGCGCGGAGCATCCCGCCCACCCGAAACCGCTCCTCGATGAGCATGCCCTCGATCTCTCGCCAGTACTGATGCAGCAGCATGACAGTGCGCTCAGGAACGATTTCGCTTCTGACCTCGGTAAAAACATCCTACACCGGATCTGTTTCGTTGTCAGCGGCTGGCGTCATCTCCCCGCGCCGGAACTCCGGCGTGCTTCACGCCGCCCAGTAGTTCCGGTCCAGACTGCGATACTGCACCGCTTCAGCCAGATGCTTCGCAGTAACGTTTTCCCCGCAGTCCAAATCGGCGATGGTGCGCGCGACCTTCAGGATGCGGTCGTGCGCCCGCGCGCTCAGCCCCAGCTTGCGCATGGCCAGCTCCAGCGTCCGTTCGCCGGCATCGTCCAGCGCGCAAAGCCGGCGCAGCTGGCTCGGCGGGATGTGCGCGTTCGAGAAGCCGCGCCGGTTCTGAATATCGCGGGCCGCCTCGATCCGCGCCCGCATCTCGGCCGAGCTGACGCCCCGGTCGCGCCCGCGCAGTTCCTTGTAAGCCACCGCCGGCACCTCGATGTGCAGATCGATTCGATCCAGCAGCGGCCCGCTCACACGCCCCAGGTACCGGGTGATGATCGCGCCTGTACAGCGGCATTCGTGGCTGGTGTCGCCGTAAAACCCGCACGGGCACGGATTCATCGCGCCGATCAGCATGAACCGCGCCGGAAACGACAGGGTCATGTTGCTGCGCGCCAGCGTCACGTGATCGTCTTCCAGCGGCTGCCGCAGCAATTCCAGCACGTTCCGCGGAAACTCCGGTAATTCGTCGAGAAACAGAACGCCATTATGCGCGAGGCTGACTTCGCCGGGACGCGGCGTCCCCGAGCCGCCCCCGATCAGGCCGGCGTCGGAAACCGTGTGGTGCGGCGCGCGGAAAGGCCGTCGGGAGAGCAGTCCGGCGCCGCGCGGCAGAATGCCGCCGACGCTGTGGATCTGGGTCGTCTCCAGCGCCTCCTGGAATGTCAGGCTGGGAAGGATGCCGGCGAACCGTTTCGCGAGCATGGTCTTGCCCGACCCAGGCGGACCGATCATCAGAAGGTTGTGCGCCCCCGCCGCCGCAACTTCGAGCGCGCGCTTGGCCGCGGTTTGGCCACGAACGTCGCTGAAATCGGGCGCCGTCTCGTCGGCTTCCGTGGCATGGCCGTCGCACCGCGAGGCGACCGGTTGAAAGCGGTCCGGCTGGTTCAGGAACGAGACCACCTCGGCAAGATGCCGCATCCCGAATACGCGCACGCCTTCGGCAATGGCCGCTTCAGCCGCGTTATCCGCGGGAACCAGAAGGTTCGTGATGCCGCGCTCTCGGGCGCATACCGCCATGGACAGCGCGCCGCGCACCGGCCGCACGCTGCCATCAAGCGACAGCTCACCCACGAACAGATGCTCCTCCGTGCGCCCGACCACGCCCATCGCTCCCAGAATGCCGAGCGCCATCGGCAGGTCGAACCCGGCCCCTCCTTGCGCAGGTTTGCCGGCGCGAGATTGATCGTCACCGATTTGTTGGGATACCCGAACCCGGAGTTCAGCAGCGCCGATTTAATGCGTTCCCGGCTCTCGCGCACCGCCGTATCCGGCATGCCCACGGTAATGAAGTCCCGCGAGTTCCCTCCAGGGTACATGTCCACTTCGACGTCGATCAGGTGCGCCTCGATGCCGAACAGCGCGGCGCTGCGTGTGCGGAACAGGGCCATTGAGA
>DASRCB010000303.1:0-6121 GCA_035653295.1 Bryobacteraceae bacterium | reverse complement strand
AAATACCACGTCGTGCCGGCGAGGGCGCTGAAGAAGTAGTTGTTGAGCAGCGGCGCGCGTTGCGGTTCGAGCGCCGGAGCGGTGGCCACGGCGCGAGCCATCTCCTCGCCCGGCGCGTCGATGGCGCTCTCGATGATGAGCTCGCCGTTGCGATCCACCGGCCGCGCCAGGACGCGGGAGGTGAAGTATTCGTGTCCCGTACCGTTGCGGATGTTCAGCGCGACGCACCACACGAAATTCGTTGTGAATCCGCCGAAAAGCACGACGATGAGCACCGGCAGCCCCTGCCACAGCGTGGTCGTGCCATGGCGCAGCGTGATTTGCTTGATGGGATCGCCGGCCGCCAGCCCATAGGACATGCAGGCGCTCATGATGCCGGAAAAGGTCGCGACCAGAATCCCTTTTTTCAGATCGAACTCGCGGATGACGCGCCGTTTTTCCTCCTCCGGCATGGTCCGCTCCTTCGACCGTCCCGCCGCGCCGGCGATGGCGATGCCCAGCAGGCAGACGGCAATGCCGAGTAAAATCACCAGCCCGGAACGCGTGCCCAGCACCTTGGTCACGAACTCGCCACGGAAGATGGGCGGCATCAGCGTGCCGAACGCGGCGCAGTAGCCGAGGGCGATGGCCATACCGAGCGACATGCCCAGGTACCGCATCGCCAATCCGAATGTGAGTCCGCCGAAGCCCCACAGCACGCCGAAGAAGTAGGCCCAGAACAGGGTGGAAGCCGGCGCCTCATGGAGCGTGGCCAGAAGGTCGCGCGTCATCAGCGACCCAAGCACCCACGGCGCGATGATCCAGCTGAAGAACCCGCCGACGAGCCAGTAGGTCTCCCATGACCAGCGCTTCACTGCGCGGAATGGTACGTAGAAACTGCCCGAAGCGAGGCCGCCGAGCCAGTGAAAAATGACGCCCAGAATCGGATTGGCCATGGAATCAGGTTGAACCGCTACTATAGCGCGCTCCGATATGATGAGGGCTCATGAAGCCCCTCGTTGTCATGCTTCTCGCGGTGGCGGCCGCGTCGGGAAAGCCGGTTCATCTGAGGTGCAATTATCGCGAGAACCCACTCGGCATAGACGATCCGACGCCGCGTTTCTCCTGGCAGAGCAATAACACGGAGCGCAACTGGAGGCAGGCGGCTTATCAGATTACCGTCACCGATTCCTCGTCCGCGCCGGTGTGGGACAGCGGCCGCCGGGAGTCGCCGGAGTCGGTCGGGATCGTCTACGGAGGGCCGAAGCCTCAACCCGGCCATCGCTATTACTGGACGGTGCGGGTGTGGGACTCCGCAGGCGCGGAGGCCGCTTCGGAGGAAAAGGCGTGGTGGGAGGCGGGTCTGCTCGAGCGCTCGGGCTGGACGGCGAAGTGGATCGCGTGGAAGAACCCCGAGGAGGCCGCCGACGAGGCGGGGATTCGCTGGATCTCTGCCGATGGCGGGGGTGCGGCAGCGCACTTTCGCCTGACGGCGGAAATCGGCGAGCGCCCCCGCTCGGCGCAGCTCTATATCGCCGCGAAGGATGATTTCAGGGCCGAGGTCAACGGACGCGAAGTGGACTCGAAACACGACTGGAACGAGTTCGACCGGGTTGAAATTGCCGATCTGCTCACTCCCGGGCGGACGAACACCATCGACGTGACGGTGAATGCGAAGGCGCCCCATACGGCCACCATGGCCGCGCTGTTAAAGATCACGCGCGCGGATGGCACAGTCGACCGCTTCGCCAGCGATTCCCGATGGCAGGCTCGGCTCGGAACAGATCAGATGTGGAAGCCGGCGGAGGTAGCCGGCCAGCTGGGGGATCCGAAGATGGGCCGCGATCCGCGCCCTCTTCCGCAGCCCGCCAGCCTGATGCGGCGCGAATTCACGCTGGCGAAGCCGGTGCGCTCGGCACGGCTCTACGCGACCGCGCTGGGCAGCTATCGCATCTTCATCAATGGCCGGCAGGCCGGGCATGACGTCCTGACCCCCGACTACACCGACTACCGCAAGCGCGTTCTCTATCAGACGTACGATGTGACGCGTCTTCTTGCAGAGGGGCGCAACGCTGTTGGCGCTGAACTTGGGGACGGGTGGTTCGGCAGCGCAGTCGCGTGGGGCGGGGTCCACTTCTTCTATCTGCCGCCTCCGGCACGGCTGATCGCACAGCTCGAGGTCGAGTTCGCCGACGGCACGCATCAGACCATCGGCACGGACGATTCGTGGAGGACCGCAGCGTCGCCCATTCGACGCTCCGAGATCTACGCCGGCGAAACCTACGATGCGCGGCTCGAGCAGCGTGGCTGGGATCGCGCCGGTTTCAACGACCGCAACTGGACTCCCGCTGTTATAGCCGATGGTCCGCCCTCGGCCGTTACGAGTCAGAGCGACGCGCCCGTGCAGGTGGTGGACGAAGTGCGTCCGATTGGGATCACGCAGCCCAGTCCTGGCGCCTGGGTTTTCGACATGGGCCAGAACATGGTCGGCTGGACACGGCTTCGCGTGAAGGGCCGTGCGGGTCAGACGGTGCGGCTGCGTTTCGCCGAGATCCTGAAGCCTGACGGCAACATCTATACCCAGAACCTCCGCAACGCGGACGCGACCGACACCTACATCCTGCACGGGGGAGCGGTGGAAACATATGAGCCGCACTTCACCTTTCACGGCTTCCGCTACGTGGAGGTGACAGGATACCCCGGCAAACCGAAGCTCGCCGATTTGACCGGCGAAGTGGTGAGCAGCCTGGCCGGCGATCCGGTTGCGCACGTGACCACGTCGAGCGATCTGGTAAGTCGCATGTGGAAGATCGGCATCTGGGGGCAGCGCGGGAATTTTCTCAGCATCCCTACCGACTGCCCGCAGCGCGACGAGCGGCTCGGCTGGATGGGCGATGCGGGCGTGTTCTGGCGCACCGGCGCTTACAACTTCGATATCGCGGCATTCTCAGAAAAGTGGATGCGCGATGTAACTGACGCGCAGAGCAGTGCGGGCGCCTTCACCAATATCTCACCCGACCTCGGTTTCGGCGAGGGCGCGCCGGGCTGGGGCGATGCCGGGGTGATCGTTCCGTGGACCACGTGGCTGCAGTATGGGGACAAGGCCATAGTCGCGCGGAGCTGGGACGCGATGGAGCGCTGGATGAAGTACATCCAGGACGGGAACCCCGATTGTATTCGCCGCAAACGCCTGGGCCCGAACTACGGCGACTGGCTTGCGCCGAACAGCGACACGCCAAAGGACCTGATCGGCACGGCTTACTGGGCGCTGATTGCGCAGATGATGGTGGACATGGCGCACGCTCTCGATCGAGAGGCAGACGCCAAACGATACGCAGCGCTGTACGACCAGATACGCGCCGCATTTCAGAAGGCCTGGATTAAGGATGACGGCACGGTGGGCAATGGCAGCCAGACCTGCTACGTTCTGGCACTGCACATGAAACTACTCCCGGATTCGCTGCGCGGCGCAGCCGTCGATCGCCTGGTGCAGGATATCAAGGCGCACAATGGGCATCTGACCACCGGGTTTCTGGGCACTCCGTTTCTCCTGTTCGCTCTCGCCAATAACGGCCGCGCGGACATCGCGTATCAGCTTCTGCTGAACGATACGTATCCATCGTGGGGCTACATGCTGAAAAAAGGCGCGACCACCTGGTGGGAGCGCTGGAACGGAGACACCGGCGATCCGGCGATGAATTCGTACAACCACTACGCGTTCGGATCCGTCGTGGCGTGGGTATATCGATCCGTGGCCGGCATCGACACCGTTCCCGCGGCGCCTGGGTTTCGCGAGATCGTGATTCACCCACGCCTCGACGGGCGGATCACACAGGCCAGCGGCGACTACGAATCGATCTACGGCCGCATCGCCACATCGTGGCGGGGGAGCCCGAAGGGTCCGTTCACTCTGAAGGTGAGCATTCCCGCAAATACGACGGCGCGCGTTTGCCTCCCGGTAGTTCCGAATGCGCATGTGACTGAACGCGGAAAGCCAATCGAGGGCACGGAAGTGGCGGGCTGCAATGTCGTGCGTATCGGATCGGGGACATACGAGTTCGCCGTGCGCTAACCGCCGGCTACCGTACAATCGGGGTGAACCCCGATGAAAGCTCTGGTTAAGAAACACGCCGACCGCGGACTGTGGCTGGAAGACGTTCCCGAGCCGCAGATGGGCATTAACGACGTGCTTATCCGCGTCAGGAAAGCCTCGATCTGCGGCACGGACGTACACATCTACAACTGGGACGACTGGGCGCAGCGCACTATTCCCGTGCCCATGGTCATCGGACACGAATTCGTGGGCGAGATCGTCGCGGTGGGGTCGAATGTGACCGACTTCTTCCCCGGCCAGATTGTCAGCGGGGAGGGGCACGTCACCTGCGGGCGGTGCCGGAACTGCCTTGCCGGGCGGCGGCATCTGTGCGCGCACACCTCCGGGGTAGGCGTGAACCGGCCCGGCTGCTTCGCCGAGTACATCGTTCTGCCGATGACCAACATCTGGGTGCACTGGCCACATGTCGATCTCGACATAGCCAGCGTATTCGATCCCTTCGGCAACGCGGTTCACACGGCGCTCTCATTTCCGGTGCTCGGGGAGGATGTGCTGATCACGGGCGCGGGTCCGATCGGACTGATGGCCGCGGCGGTCTGCCGGTTCGCGGGCGCGCGCTTCGTGGTGGTGACGGACATGAACCCATACCGGCTCGATCTGGCGCGGCGGATGGGCGCGACGCTGGCGGTGGATGTGCGGTCGATGAAACTTGCCGATGCGCAGCAGCAACTCGGTATGAAGGAAGGTTTCGACGTCGGTCTGGAAATGTCCGGCAGCCCGGCGGCGTTTCGCGACATGCTGGCCAACATGAGTCACGGCGGGCGCATCGCGCTGCTTGGCATCCCCACCGAGCAGATCGCCATCGACTGGCGGACGGTGATCTTCAGCATGCTGACCATCAAAGGCATTTACGGGCGGGAAATGTACGAGACGTGGTACAAGATGAGCGTCATGCTGCAATCGGGGCTGGACATCAGCCCGGTAATCACGCATCGCCTGCCGTACACGGATTTCGAGCACGCCTTCGAGATCATGCGCAACGGCGAGTCCGGCAAGGTGATTCTGGACTGGCAGCCGTAACATCTTCCTCACGAAAGCGCTGCTTTACCAACTCTTAACCGAAAATTTGGAACGATCGTCGCATGGGTGCATCTGTTCAGTTTGAGCATGGACATAAGCGCCTTAACACAAGCGGCGTTCCGCATCAGCAACGTGGTCGCGAACGCAAAGGATCTGCGCAGCGCCGTCGAAGAAATTGAGTCGCTGGCGCGGGAGGGCGAGGGCTCGGTCGTGTTCTGCGATTTCGTTGCCCAGCAGATCGACAATCTAACGAAGCTGGACGATTTACGGCAGCGGAATGCCGCCGTGCGCTATCAGGTGCTCGGGATGGCAAGCGAGATCGATTCGCGTAAAGCCATGGATCGCGCTCGTGGCATCCTGGCGCGGCGCTATCGAGTCTCCGACGACGATGCAGACGCGATGCTGCGCAGGCAGAGCCGGCAGTCGGGCCGCAACCTGCGCGACATCGCTGCGAGCATCATCAACGCGGACAACTCCGTGCGAGTACGACGGACGGCTTAGCGATTGGCTTCCGCCTCCACCTGCGCTTCGCGATACTGCGTGATGTTGTCGTAGATCTCATGCGGGAACTTCAGGTCGCGATACACGTTGCACGCGTCGGGGTTGTCGGCGTCGGGGCAGATCGGGAACCCCTGCTGCTGCATCCACTCGATGATCCGTTCGCGGCGCGGCGGGTTGTAGTCGCGCGCCTGCACCTGCTTCAGTAACGCGCGCGCCTTCGTCTCGTCGCAGTCCTTGTCGCGGCAGAGATACTCGACCAAATCATCCTCTTCGAGGAAATGGCGCGCCACCATGGTGAACACCAGGCGGCCGTAATGGCCGATGTCGCGGCCGTGCTCGAGCGCATCGAGCAGGTGCGCCATCATCGGATCTTTTCTGAGTTCGGCGATTGCGTCGTTGCGTGTCATGCTGCCTGTAAGACGCGGCCTGCGGCGTGCTGTTTCGTCTTCTGTTCGCCGCTAAACTTACTGGCGCCTCAACGCGTCGGCCGGTTCGGTGCGGGCGTCG
>DASRCB010000302.1:0-15894 GCA_035653295.1 Bryobacteraceae bacterium | reverse complement strand
CCAGAGTCCGGAGTTGTCCACGATATCCGGCCGGGCGGCGAACTGGCGATCGCCGGTCAGCAGCACCCATGTAGCGGCGCTCTCACCCTGTTCCGGATCGGGTTGAGAAGGTAGCAGCACCGCAGTCCAGCCCAGATGCTTCGCAATGCCGAGCGCGACTGGCGCGAGGTCGAGAGAGCGATTCGAGATGTGCAGCAGCAGCAGTCCGCCAGGCCTGAGCTCGCGTCGATAGATGTCCGCGCATTCGCTGGTCAGCAGATGGATGGGAATTGCGTCGCTCGAAAAGGCATCCACGGCGAGCACGTCGAACTTCTGCGCATTGCCCTGCTCCAGTTCGCGCTCCATGCTGACCCGCGCATCGCCCAGAACAACTGAGACCTCGGCTTTGGTCAGGTGCAGATAGCGAAACCAGCGCGTGGCAATGGTCACGACGTCAGGGTTGATCTCGTAAAAACGAAAGCGGTCGCCGGCGCGCCCGTACGCCGCCAGCGTGCCCGCGCCCAGACCGACGATGCCAACGTTCCGGCGCCCCTCCAGCTCATCCAGCACGATGCCCACGCCGCTGTCCGGCCCGTAGTATGACGTCGGCCACAGCAGCTTGGCCGGCTCGAGGAACTCGGTGCCATGCGTGATGCGGCCGTGCAACAGCTCCAGTTCTTTGCCGTTGAGTGAATCGGTCATCCCCTGCACGCGCATCGTTCCGTAGAAATTGCGCCAGGCCGCCAGGATCGATGTGTTCCTGGTGACCTGCGCCGCGACCAATGGCGTCAGCGCGCCCAGCAGCAATGCCGAAAAGGCCGCGCGGGTGGCGAGGCTGCCGGCGCGCCATCCGGCCCATCCGCTCTCGCGAAATAAGCCGGCGAAGGCCAGCACGCAGGCCGCAGTCAGGCCGATCGGATATTCCGCGTAGGTCTTGAACAGATGGGGCGCGGCGAGTGCAACAAAGACTCCGCCCAGCGCGCCGCCCGCCGAAACCAGCAGATAAAACGTGGTGAGGCGCCCTGCGTCGGGCCGGGTTCGCGCCAGTTCGCCGTGACAAAGCATGCACGCACAAAACAGCGTCAGGGAGTAGACAAGGATGTGAGACCAAAGCGGAAACACCAGGCCCACCGAGACCCAGGCCACTGCCACGGGAACCAGCAGTCCGGTCAGTACCGCGAAAACGCGCCGCCGATACCAGAACTCGCTCTCGAAGCAGAGAATGAACGTGAGCAGATAGATCGACAGCGGCAGCACCCAAAGGAACGGGATTACCGCCACTTCCTGGCACATCTGATTCGTGGTGGCCAGCAACAGAGTCGATCCGCAGGCCGCGAGCAGCAGCCAAAACACCAGCGAGAACAGCGGCGCCGAGGATTCGATGTGCGCCTCAGCCGGCGCCGCCGCAACTCCGCGAATCTGCCACGCTGCGGCAACGCAGGCAAGGACAAAAACGACATAAACGCCCGACCACAGCAATGTCTGCATGTGCAGCGTCAGCACCGGTTCGAACACGAACGGATAACTGAGGAGCGCCAGCAGCGAGCCGGCGTTGGACAAAGCGTAAAGCCGATACGGCGACACGCCCGGGCGAGTCAGGTTGAACCATCTCTGTAATAGCGGGGCCGTGCTCGACAGCACGAAATACGGCACGCCAACCCCGAGCGCCAGCAGCCAGAGGATGTCCCCGACGGGATTTCCGCCGGCGCGATTGCGCCAGTGCGCGCCGGCGGGAACGAACACCAGCGAAGCGGCGAGCAGAACGATATGCGCCGTGCTCTGCCACGACGCGGACGGCCGGGAGCCGATCCAGTGCGCGTAGGCGTAGCCGGCCAGCAGCGCCAGTTGGAAGAACAGCAGGCAGGTGGTCCACACCGCCGGACCGCCGCCGAACTGCGGCAGCAGCCACCGCCCGGCGATGGGCTGCACCTGAAACAGCAGAAACGCGCTCAGAAAAATTGTGCAGGGAAACAGCCAGCCGTACGACCGGCCAGCGCGGTCAGCCTGTTCCAAGCCGCCAATTTAGCACGGCAGGTGTTGAACCGAGAGGTGCCTTTCCGCGCGGTAAGATCCAACGAGGAGAACTCTCATGCGCCTGCTCGTCCGATGCTGCGCCGCTGCACTGTTTGTTTCAGCCGCGTTCGCCGCCGATTACCACCTGCTGAAGAAGATCCCCATCGGCGGCGAAGGCTGGTGGGATTATCTCAATGCGGACTCGGCGAATCGCCGCCTTTATGTCTCACACGGCGGCGAGGTGGACGTCATCGATCTCGATTCCGGCGCGGTCGTCGGAAAGATCCCCGCGCAGGGAGTACACGGCATCGCCGTCGCCGACGATCTGAACCGCGGCTTCATCAGCAACGGCCAGTCGAACTCCGTGACCATCTTCGACCTGAAGACGCGCGAGGTCGAGGGCACGGTCAAGACGGGCACGAATCCGGACGCGATCATTTACGATCCGTCGCAGCACCGTGTGTACGCATTCAATGGGCGGAGTGGCAACGCCACCGTGATCGACGGCTCCAACGGCAATGTCGTGGCCACGCTCGATCTCGGCGGCAAACCGGAGTTTGGCGCGGCCGACGGCAAAGGCAATGTTTACGTCAACATCGAGGACAAGAGCGAGCTGGTGCATATCGATTCCGCTAAGCCAGCGGTGGTGCAGCACTGGCCGCTGGCGCCCTGCGAAGAGCCGTCGGCGATGGCCATGGATACCGCGAATAACCGCCTGTTCATCGGCTGCCATAACAAGATGATGGCCATCGTTGACCCCTCCGCGGGTAAGGTTGTGGCCACGGTTCCCATCGGCGAGGGCGTGGATGCGGCAGGGTTCGATCCCGGCGCGCGCCTCGCGTTCGCCTCCTGCGGCGATGGCACGCTCACGGTAGCGCATGAGGACTCGCCGGACAAGTACTCGGTCGCGCAGACAGTTCAGACTCAGCGCGGCGCACGTACCATGGCCCTCGATACGAAGACGCATGACGTATATCTGTCCGACGCGGAATTCGAACCGCGAGCGCCCGGCGCCACAGGCCGTCCGAAGGCGGTCGCCGGATCATTTGCCGTGCTTGTCTTCGGGCAGTAAGCTGCGAATATAAGTCACAATCTGCCAGCGCTCCGGTTCGGGCAGATGAGCGAACGACGGCATGCCGCCGCGCAGCGAGCCGTTGCGCAACACCCAGAACAACGCTCCGGGGGGCGCCGAGCAGACGTCCGGACGTTTCAATGGCGGAGCGCCGCCGGGCTTCCCTTCCCCGTTCGGGCCGTGACAATAGGCGCACTCACGTTCAAAGAGCTTCCTGCCGGCCAGCCGTGCGTTCTCACTTCCTTCCAGCGGATTGGCGATCGCCGCGGTTTCTTTGGGCGCCTGTTGCAGTGGCGTGCCATGCCGGCCTGCGGCCACGGTCGCCGCAGCCAAGGCAACGATGATCAGCGCCCGCTTCATCGAATGCCGCCCGTGAACATCTTTCGCGCCGCGCGGCCGAACTGCGCTACTTCATAGGAAATTCCAAAGCGCAGCAGGAATCGCGCGCTGGTGTCCGTCAGCCCAAATGATGGCTCGATGCGAAGCTGCGTTCCGTTCATGAGCGTCCACGAGAGCACGGGCGCCAGATAGTGCGAGGTGTCGTGCAGGCCGAAATCGGCGTGGGTTCCGAGGCCGCCATACATTTCCAGGCCGGCCTGCAGGTTCTCCGGACAGAAGTTGCACGGGCGCGGACTGGCCGCCAGAGCCAGCGGCCGGCTTACGCCCAATGAATAACCGAACTCGTATGGCTCATGCGCGAGATTCTTTTCCGCGATCAGGTTCTCCGCTATCGTCCAGCCCTTTGCGTAGCTGCTGAGGATCAGCTTGGCCTCGATTTCCCGCTCCTTTTCCTTTCGCGCATCGGCTACCGGCTGTTTCAGGTCATCCACCCCGTCGTGACCCACAACTTCGAGCAGGCTCTTGTCCGCGCCGTTGATGTCCTCGAACTCGACATACAGCACCGGGTTGATCCAGTGCTCGCGCGGCAGAACACGGAAGCGGTTCTCGAGGCGGAAGCCGGTAAACACGGTGGACTGGCCACTGCTGAAGGCGCCATCGAGGTAGGCTTCCGTGGTCCACCAACCCTTCACGCCATACTCGAATTCAGCCGCGGATCCGATAAACCCGCTGCCACCGGACGGGGCGCCGGTTACGGAGCTGTTGGCGAACTCGAGGTTTCCGGGCTCCTCCATCTGGTGCGTATAGGTGATGAAGAAGGCTCCCTCGCCCGCGGCTGCAATACCGCACGAAAGGCACGCCAGAACCGACAGCTGATGCAGCCGATTGCGCATACGATACTCCTCAGTCATCTGCGGGCCGCTGCTTTCTCAATGCAACCGACTTGCAGTAAGCCTCAGAGTAGCCGCGTCGCGGAATTCTGGGAACGATATTGCAGCAAACCAATTGCAAGTGCGACTGAAAGGGAGTATATCAGACCTGAACGGTCCTATATCGCTCACCGAAGGACCTCGGCACACTGCGAGCCCGAGTGCTATCGGGCCTTGATCAGGTTGTAGCTGCTTTTCACCAGGCTGTTGAAGGCGCCGTCGAAACCCTCTCCGAGTTCCGCGCTGGACCCGGCGAACTTCTGCTTCCACGAGGCCTCATCCACGTCTTTCGGCAGAGCCTCAGCGGTTTCGTCGATCGTCCTGCCCTGATTGATTTCCTTCTCCACCGCCGCATTCACGGTATTGAGGAACGCAATCACGAGTTCGAGATAGCTCTTGTCGTGCAGCACTTCCCCGTGACCGGGGACGATGGTGCTCGCATCCAGTTGCGCCATTTTCGTAAGCGTAACGGCCTCTTCCGTTGGGATCCCACCGAACAGATATGGGAGCGGATAATCCAGCAGATCGCCCGTGCAAAGGAGCTTTTCGCGCGGCAGGTAAACGATCGTGTCACCCGCGGTATTGCCTCGCCCGAGGAAGCGGATGTCCACCGGCCGGTTACCGAGGTCCATGTGCAGCGACGATTCGAAGACCAGGTTCGGAAGCGCCTGCTTCGCGTTCTTCATCTCGGCGACAACAGGCGCCAGGCCATCGAGGGCCTGCTGGAGCTCTTTGCGCTCGGTGTCGGTCAGCGGCTTGCCGTCGCGATCCTTCCCGGAGGCGAGCATTTTTCGGAATCGCTCCGCGCGCTGGGGATACCGGTCAACGGCGCCCTGATTGAAATCGCCCATGATCTTTGCCGTCGCTGTCTGAGCGATGATCTGCACGCCGGGAAAGGCAGCCGCGTATTCGGCGTTCCCCAGCGTGTGATCGAAATGCCAGTGCGTGTTGACCACATGGGTCACCGGCTTACCGCCCGTCCAGTTCCGGATATCTGCGATGTCTTCACGAGCGGCGGAAGGCAGCAGGCATGTGTCCACCACCAGCACGCCGCGCTCGCCGATGATCACCGTTGTGTTGCTTTGCGGAAAACCGTCGGGGGCGTCGGGATGGCTGATTTCGTAAATGCCGTCTCCAAGTCTGGTGACGACGCGTTTCGCGGCGATCGCAGTGTCGGTGGCGGCGAGCGGCGCCAGGGACGCCAGAGCGAACAGCGGCCCACTCAGGCGGCTCAGAGAAAGAAAGGGTATGGACACGCATCTACTGTGGAACAGATCCTCCGCGCCGTCTTGAACGTTCTTGCTCAGCCGCGCCGCAGCCGGGCGCGCGAGTACAGCCCCGGAGTCACTCCCACCAGCCGCTGAAAGTGCCGGTGGAGATGACTCTGATCCGCAAAGCCGACCTCCAGGGCAACCTGCGAAGGCGGCATGCCGCGGCGCAGCAGGCGTTTGGCGTGATTCACGCGCACCTGTGTTTGCCAGGCGTGCGGTGGCATCGAAACCTGCTGGCGAAACATGCGGTGCAGGTGAAAAGCGCTGAGCCCCGCGATGGTGGCGAGTTGCTCGAGCGAAAGAGGCTGGGCGAAGTTGGCTTCGATAAACTCGCGCACGCGCACAACGGGCAGGCGCTCTGTGAGGTGACTCGGCGGCAACGATCGGCGCGCCAGCAGGCGGTGGCAGAACAACATCAGCGCTTCGTCCCTGGCCAGCAGCGACGCGTCTGATGACTGCATGGCGCGAGAGAGTCGCAGGAAGCTGGTGCGAACGGCGGGGCCCGGCGGAAGCACGTCGATGCCGGACATATGCGGGCGGGCGGCTCGGCCCATCGCCCGATCAAAAACAGATGGGTCGAAGTACGCGGCAGCAAAACTCACACCCGCGCCGTCCTCTACCCAGTTCTCGTGGACCTCCCCGGGAGCGGTTACCACCAGATCGCCTGCGCCGACGCGGCGCGATCGGCCGGCATGCCGCAGTGATCCATATCCGGCGCTGTAAAGGCAGACGTGGACTTCGTCGTGCCAGTGCTTCGGATGCGTCCGCGTGACCCCGGCGCCCTGATGAAACACAATATCGGGAAAGTCCACCGCCCGCCAAACGGTAATCGCGTCGATGGATCGCGGACGCTTCATCGACTTAACTTTCCTGAGCTGTGCTGCCAACCAGCCCTTCCGTCTTCTTTCTCTTCGCCCAATATTCTTGCACGCGCGCCTGGCCGAGTTTCAGAGCGAACGCGATCGCATTCAGGACACGCGGACGGAGCTCTCGCGCAACGCCGCGGCAGGCCATGAACACGTGCAGCATCCACTCACGGGAGAAGTTCAGGAAAGTCGGAGTAACAACCTGGCAGGGGACGGCATCAATGCCTGGCGCGTCAGTATCGATGCAGCGGCCTTCACCAACGTAAACCACTCCGCCGAAATCCATGCGATATACGGCAACACGGCCGTCTTTTTGCTGCCGAAGAGATCTGGCGATGCCCGAGGCCAGAAGGCAGGGCGGGACATATACCACCCACGAAGGGTTCCGGTCCTCGATCTTGAGGCCCCGAAACACTTCAGGCGCTGCATCAAGGCGCCAGATGGAAATTCGGTCACCGCGTGGCCGTTCGATGGCGCCAAGAGCAGTGGCCGCCGCGCGGAGTTCAAATCGCTTCATGCTGTTACGTTTGTCGAACGATACAGCGAAACGAGTTGGCCTGTCGAGGAGAACTGGACGACGGAATGCCCGTTTTCCGCAGGATTAAGTGGTTCCCCCTCAGGAACCTAAAGCTTCCGTCCTGTGAGAACCCTGTGAATAAACCAGCACGCGCATTTATTGTTGGACGTGGGGCAGGCTCTCAGCCCGCCTCTGCACTTTCGAAATGCCGATTGTGGTGCAAGCCTTTTGGCTTGCACGAACAACTACCTTCAGGCCCTGCGTATCTACGCTGAGTTCCAGGATACGGACAGCCATCGGCATCATACTCGCAAACCCCGCCAGGCTCGCTCCAAACCGTACGCCGCCCTTCGGAGTAACCGCACCCGCCAGGTATTCTGTCATTGTGGGGAAGGCTCTCAGCCTGCGGCGGCCTCTCAGGCCGCGTGGACCGGCAAACAACATGACCACCTGGACCGTCTTCATTGAGCCCACCGAAAGGGGCTTCAGCGCCTGGATCCCCGATCTGCCTGGGTGCGTCGCTGCCGCCGCCACCATCGACGAAACGCGCCAGCTCATCAGGGAAGCCATCGAGTTGCACATCGAAGGAATGCGCATCAACGGCGAGACCGTTCCCGAGCCGAGTCGCCTGGTGGAACAGATCGAGGTCTCGGCATAACCCGGCGTCGCTCGATCTTGACCCATCTAGCGACCCCGATCACGAGCCTTCTGCAAATCCCATCCTGCTGATTCCAGCCACCTTACGCGAAATTACCTCCTGAAGCGGACCCGCCTCGGGACTAAGATGCGACCAGGAGGGAAGTCTCCAATGTCTTCCGAACGTCGTATCCGCGCCTCGCGCGAAAATGGTGCAAAATCCCACGGGCCCAAAACCCCCGAGGGCAAACTGCGCTCGTCGAGAAACGCCATCAAACACGGCCTGCTCAGCGAAATCATCGTCCTCCCGACCGAGCCGGCCGAGCGCTTCCTGCAACTGTCCACCGAACTCGAAGACGAGTTCCACCCCTCCACGCCTTTCCAGCGCCTTCAGGTCGAATCAATAGCTGCCTGCGCCTGGCGTATCCGCCGCGTCTGGGCTCTGGAGAAAACCGCCTACAAATACGAAGCCGGCCTGATGGGCCCCTGCCAGCTCCCGCCCGACGAGAAGACCTACCGCTCCTTCCGCGCTATGGCCGACTTCACGAGAGCCCTCGAGCTCCTCAGCCGCTACGAATCCCGCTACGAGCGCCAGATGGCAAGGGCGTATAAGACGCTCATGGACTACGATCCGGAAAACGCGCCAAACGAACCTAATCCCGAAATCGAACACCAGACCGACGACCCGCAACCAATTGACAGCACACCCGAAATCGAACCCAACGACGGCATAGCAGCCCAGCACACCGACCTGACCCCTGATCCCTGTCCCCTGACCCCTGCCGCCGCAGCGGCCCAGCACACAGCGGCTCCCGGGGTTCAGCCCGACGACCCGCAGCCAATCGACACCACACCCCGAACCCCACCCAACGACGGCATAGCGGCCCAGCACACAGCGGGCCACGGGCCACGGACCCCGGGCCCCGGGTTTCCGCCGCGTCCCCAAAACACCAGCCGTCAATTCTGTTTCCGCCGACGGCCCCAACCGCGCTATTCTGTTAGCTTAAGGATGATTTCTCCGCGCGCCCGGCCCGCTATACGTGTGGGACCTGCGGCGTCCGCCCGCGGCCGGCTCGAAACGCTTCCAATACCTCAACTTTCATGAAGGTTCCCTCGCTCTTCAGCCTCTTTTCCTCCGATCTCGCGATCGATCTGGGAACGGCCAACACCCTCGTCTTCGCCCGCGGCAAGGGCATCGTCGTCAACGAACCTTCCATCGTCGCTCTGAATAAGACCAATGGTGAGGTCGAGGCCGTCGGCAAGGAAGCCAAGGACATGCTGGGCCGCACCCCCGGCAACATCGTGGCCATCCGGCCCATGAAGGACGGCGTCATCGCCGACTTCAAGGTCACCGAGCGCATGCTGAACTACTTCATCCAGAAGGCGCATGGCCGCAAAATGCTGGTTCACCCCCGCATCGTCATCGGTGTGCCCAGCGAGATCACCCAGGTCGAGAAGCGCGCCGTCATCGATTCCGCCTATCGCGCGCGCGCCAGCGAGGTGCACCTCGTCGAGCAGGCCATGGTCGCGGCCATCGGCGCGGGCCTGCCCATCACCGAACCCTCCGGCAACATGGTGGTCGATATCGGCGGCGGCACCACCGATGTCGCCGTCATCTCCCTCTCCGGCATCGTCTACTCCCGCTCCGTTCGTGTCGCCGGCAACGAGATGGATGAGGCGATCATTCAGTACCTCAAACGTAAGTACAACCTGCTGATCGGAGAGCGCACCGGCGAAGCAATCAAGATGATGATCGGCTCGGCCTATCCCCTCGATCGACCATTGACGATGGAGATTAAAGGGAGGAATTTGGTGGAAGGCGTGCCGCGTACCGTGACCATCGAAGACAGCGAGATTCGCGAGGCTTTGTCCGAGCAGGTGGCGACCATTATGAACGCCATCCGCGTCGCTCTCGAGCGTACGCCCCCGGAATTGAGCGCCGACATCAGCGATCGCGGCATCGTGCTCACCGGCGGCGGCGCGCTGCTGAAGAACCTCGACAAGCGCATCCGTGAGGAGACCGGGCTGCCTGTCTCCATCGCCGAAGACCCCCTGGCAAGCGTCGTGCTGGGCACTGGGAAAATGCTCACCGATTTTAAGCTCCTCCGCAGGATCGCTATCGAATAGCAGAGTGGCGCCATGGAGTCGTTTCTTACCCGGTATCGTAATCTCACCGTTCTGCTGGTCGTCGTCACCGCTCAGCTCCTGCTGCTGGCGTGGCAGGTCAAGACCGCCGAGGATGTGCCGCTCATCCGTGTCTGGGCCGTGACGACAGTCGTCCCTGTTGCACGAATTCTCGACGATGTCCGCCGCTACACCTTCGGCTCGCTGCAGGACTATTTCGTCCTCGTGGGCGTCCGCGACGAGAACCGCCGCCTGCGGCAGGAAAATACGCAGCTCAAAATGCAGAATCATTTCCTGACCGCTCAGGTTCACACCGCCGATCGGGCTCACGCGCTGCTCGCCTTTCAGTCGGAGACGCCCTCCACCACCCTGCCGGCGCGCATCATCGGCTCCGGAACGGGCGTGAACTCCGCCAACGTGTTCATCGATCGCGGCGCCAACAGCGGCGTCGAAAAAGGCATGGCCGTCGTTACCCCGGAAGGGATCGTCGGCAAGATCGTCGAAGCCTATCCGACAGCCTCTCTGGTCCTGCTCGCCACCGATCCGTCCTTCGCCGCCGGCGTCGTGTCGCAGCGCAATCATGTGTTCGGCACGATGAAAGGACAAGGGCACGGAACCTGCATCATCGACTATGTTCAGAATGAGCAGCGGGTCGATCCTGGCGAATGGTTCTACACTTCCGGCTATGATCGCGTCTTCCCACGCGGCTTCCCTGCCGGCCAGGTTACGGCCGTGCACAACGGCCGCTACAGCAAAGAGATCTTCATCAATCCAAGCGGCCTTCAGTCCGGGCTGGACGAAGTGCTGGTGGTGCTGAACGGAGTCCATCAGGCCATCCCCGAAAATGAGCTGCCCGCCCCCGGAATTCACATGATGCCCGCTCCTCCCGAGCTGGCCCGGAACCCGAAAGCGCAGCAGCAGGTGCTCGGGAATACCACCGCCGACAGGTTGCGAACCGCATACCAGGAGGTCGGTGAGGCCCAGGGACACCACTTCGGCGAAGGATTGCCCGGCTCCACGCCGCCCAACTTCAACATGAAAGTGACCCCGGGGATGAAGGTGAATCCCGCCGCTACCCGGCCTTCGGAAAAGCCCGCCGTCGAGCCCGGCGATACCGAAGATTCCGTTCCCGTCGACGTGACCCCGCCCGAACAGCCGCCCGCTCAGCCTCCGGCAGCGCCTGCCGGGAAGAACGGTCCTCCCGCGGGACCCACAGGACGTCAGGGGAGGTCAGCGCGATGACCGAATACAGCGAACGCCTGCTCGACGCCCCCGGCGCAGTGCGCCGCCCTCTGGGGCTGCGTATCGTCGGCATCATTCTCGCGCCCTTCCTGGCGCTGCTGTTCCAGGTCTATGTCACGCGGCTGGTCTCCGTCTTCTCCTACCCGTTCCTGTCTTATCTGGAACTGCCGCTGCTCATGGTCGTTTACTTCGCGCTGGTGCGGCGCGAGCCCGTCTCCGCCGTCTTCTATGGCGCCGCTGTGGGGCTGTTCCAGGACGCGCTCTCCGCGCCAGGAACCCATCCCATCGGTATGTACGGCATCGTCAAAACCCTGGTGGGCTATTTCGCGGCCTCGGTCAGTCAGCGCTTCGACGTGGAGAACCCGATCCTGATCGCGATCCTGACTTTCTTCTTTTACTTCTTCCATGAGTTCTTTTACTGGGTGCTGACCCGGGCGCTGCTGGGCGAAATGACCAACTTCGATACCCAGCAGAAGATCGTTTTTGGACTCCTGAACGCGGCGGTTTCCCTGCCCTTGTTCCATGTCCTGGATAAGATGAAGGTGACGGCGTGAGCGCGGCGGTATTCGAGTGAGCCTTTCCGATCTCGAGCGCGAGCAACAACAGGCGGCCATTACCCGCGACGATCCGAAATTCGCCAGCGCGAGGATTGCCGGGTTTCAGTATCTCACCGTCGCCGTTTTCATTTTCCTCGTCGCCGGCTTCTGGGACCTTCAGGTTCGCAACCCCGAGTTCTACTCCGAGCGCGCAGAAGAGAACTACATCAAGTCCGTCCCGGTGCTGGCGCCCCGGGGACGCATTTTCGACCGCGATGGCCGCATTATCGTCGATAATCACTCCTCCTACAGCCTGATCCTCACCCGGGAAAATCTGAACCCCGCGCACCTGAAACCCATCGCCGACGGCCTCGGCATCGACTACCACGATCTGGTGGACCGCCTCGCGCGCATGCGCGGACGCCCCAAGTACGAGCCCATCATCATCAAAGAGGAGTTGTCGCCGCAGGATCTGGCCTTCGTTGACGCGCATCGCGACCGCGATACCTTCCCGGAGATGTCCCTCATCCGGGCGCAACGCCGCCTGTACCCCGAGAACGGCATTGCCGCGCACGTCATCGGATACGTCGGCGAAATCAGCGACGCCCAGCTCGATAATGCCGATTACGCCGACAAATACCACCCCGGCGACATCATTGGCCAGGCCGGCCTCGAAGCCCAGTACAACGAAACGCTCATGGGCCAGGATGGCCAGCGGCGCGTCAAGGTGGACAATATGGGCCGCGAGCGCGAGTTAATGGAGGACAAGCCCGCCGTGCCCGGGCAGGACCTGCACACCACGCTCGACCTCGACCTCCAGACCGTGGCCGAGCTGGCCATGGACGGCCGCCAGGGCGCGGTGGTCGCCATGGATCCGCGCACTGGCGAAGTGCTCGCCATGGTCAGCCATCCCTCCTATGACCCCAATATCTTCTCCGGCCGTGTGCCCGCGAAAGAATGGAAAGAGCTCCTGAGCGATCCGGCCAAGCCCATGCTCAACCGGGCCATACAGGCGCAGTTCGCCCCCGGGTCGACGTTCAAGCCGATCGAAGCTCTCGGCGGGCTCGAAGAAGGCGTGATTACTGACGATTTCAAGGTCCACTGCGGCGGCGGCGCCAGCTTCTACGGACACTACTTCGCCTGCCACAAGAAGGGCGGCCACGGCGAAGTGGAGTTGCACAAGGGCATCGTCCAGTCCTGCGACGTCTTCTTCTACAACGTCGGCAATAAGCTTGGAATCGATCGCATCGCCAAATACGCCGAGATGGCCGGCTTCGGCAAGCCCACCGGAATTGACCTGCCGCATGAGGCCTCCGGCGTGGTCCCCTCCACGAAGTGGAAATGGCGCAACTTCCGGCAGAAGTGGTTCGCCGGTGAAACCATCTCCGTGGCCATCGGCCAGGGCGCTTTGACCGTAACGCCCGTTCAGCTCGCCACGGCCATCGCCGGCATCGCCAATGGCGGTGTCTGGCCTCATCCGCACCTCACGCGTGACGCGAAGGTCGAAGCAGCGCGAAAATACAACGTCAGCCTGGAGAACGTCGCCAAAGTCATCTACGGCATGTACGGCGTCGTCAATGAAGGCGGCACCGGCGGCCGCGCCCGCATCCCCGGCATGAACGTCTGCGGCAAAACCGGCACCGCCCAGCTCGCCTCAACGGCCATGGTCAAGAGCGCCAATGGCAAGATGAAGAACAACGCCTGGTTCGTGGGCTTCGCCCCTCGCGAGAACCCCGAAATCGTGGTCGTCGCCCTGTTCGAACACGGCGCCGAGGGCATGATGGCCGCGCCTATCGTACGTGACGTAATGAAGGCTTATTTTGACAAGAAGGCGCGCAATGAAGCGCCGCTGCCGGCTCTCGCCGAACTGGAGCTCCCGCCCCTCCTGCAGCCGGTTCGCGCTGGGCAGCCCGCTCGAACGGAGCACCCCTGATGGGCATCGGCTACCGTTCCATTCGCGACATCGACTGGGTGCTGCTGGTAGTCGCGCTGGCCATCTGCGGCCTTGGCGTGCTCCAGATTTACAGCGCCGCCCACGGCACCATCTGGCATGACGCCTGGTGGAAGCAGATCATCTGGATCTTCGTGGCCCTGGCGCTCATGTGGCTGATCAGTATCGTGGATTACCACACCCTCATGAGCCAGGTCCCCATCCTGTACGTCTCATCTATCGTCGTTCTGCTGGCTACGTTCATCGTCGGCCAGAGCGTCTTCGGCTCCCGGCGATGGATTCGAGTTGCGGGAATGACCCTGCAGGTGTCAGAATTCGTAAAACTGGTGCTCATTCTGCTGGTCGCCAAGTACCTGACCGAGCTGAAGAGCAGCCAACTGGAGCTTCGTGATCTGCTGAAGCTGGGAGGGCTCATCGGCCTTCCGATGCTGCTGGTGATGAAACAGCCGGACCTCGGGACCGCCCTGACCTATGTGCCCATTCTGGGCATCGGTATTCTGCTGGCCGGATTGCGCTGGCAGTACGCGGCGACCATCGTCGCCGTGGTGGCGCTGGTCCTGCCGGTGTCCTGGTTCGCGCTGAAGGATTACCAAAAGGCCCGCCTGGTTTCATTCCTCGACCCCAATCAGGACCCCAAAGGGTCGGGCTATCAGGTCATCCAGTCCAAAATCGCGGTGGGAGCGGGTGGCATGTGGGGCGAAGGCGTCACTCGCGGAACGCAGACACAGTATCGATTTCTTCCGGTCCCGCACACGGACTTCATCTTTTCGGCCTTCGCCGAGGAGCACGGGTTCGTGGGCGTGATCTTCGCGTTAGGGTTGTACTTTCTGTTGCTCATGCAGGTGGTTCAGAATGCGCAAACCGCGCCCGACAAGGCCGGAATGTACATCTGTATGGGCATTGGAGCGTTATTGCTGTTCCATGTTCTGGTCAATGTCGGAATGGTGGTGGGGCGGATGCCGGTTACGGGTATTCCGCTGCCGCTGATGAGTTCCGGCGGCTCGAACATCATGTCCGTGTTTCTGATGCTGGGGCTCGTGAATAACGTCCGGCTCCGGCGGTATGTAAATTGAACTCGCGGCCGGAGCGGCCGTACGAAGGGAATTTGCAGGCAGTTCAGACGAGTTTTCGCGCTGCGTAAGGGAATTCAGGGACTCAAGTAGCGCCGCGCCCCGCTGCTGCATTCTGGGGCCGATCGCAGACGAAAGAGTTTCCGGTCAATATGTCCGCCGGGCGCCCCCGCGCCGGCGTGGATCTGCAGTTGAACAGCAGCGCCGGCCGCCCCGCGCGGGCGCCGGCGACAAGTGAAAACGCGCCCGGTCTGTATTTTCCTTCCGAGGCTCTCCTCCGGTTCGCAGAACGGAGAGGCGATGAGCAAGGAACTGGTGATTTCCGCGGATCGGCACGAAACCCGCGTAGCCATCCTCGAAGACGACCAGCTGGTGGAGATCTACTTCCAGCGGTCCAATGAATATTCACTCGCCGGCAGCATTCACAAAGGGCGAGTCACGCGCGTGCTGCCGGGCATGCAGTCCGCTTTTGTCGATCTCGGCCTCGAGCGCGACACCTTCCTCTATGTTTCGGATTTCTTCGAGGAATCCGAGGAGTACGAGCAGATCGGTGGCGGACGCGAGGAAACACCGCGCGGCAATGGCGAGCGGCGCGAACGCGAGGAACGCGGCGGCTCCGAGCGGCGGGACCGGGGAGACCGGGGAGACCGTGGAGAGCGCGGTGATCGCGGCGAACGCGGTGAGCGCGGCGAGCGCGGAGATCGTGGCCGCGGCCGTGACCGGGGTGAAGCTCGTGAACAGCGGTCCGACATACATGCCCGGCAGCTGAATGAAACCGCCGCTCCCGAACAGGTCGTGAGTGCGGCAACGGGCGTTGAAGAACCCGAGCCGCCAGCCATCGAAGCGGCTGCGCCGCAGGCGGAAGCACCTGCTGAGCAATCCTCGGAACGCGGGCAGGAACGCGGCCCCGAGCGCGTCGACGAAGACCGCGACCGTCGTGGCCGCCGCTCCCGCCGCCGGCGCAATCGCGGCCGAGGGTTCCCCGAATCGAAGTACGCCGACGTCGGCCGCTCCGAACAGCCCGCGCCCGCACAGGAGCACGCGCCGGCTTCGATCTCTTCGGATGATTTCGCCGTCCTGCCTGGCGAGTCTCTCGCCAAGTACTCCGGCGCGAAGCCGCTCGATCCCGACGAAGAAGAGGAGATTGCGGCGGCGCAGGCGGAAGCCGATTCCGCAACCGGAGGGAACCTGCGGCTCAGCGTCGGGGATCTAGAGCAGGAGGCAGTCACCACCGCGGAAGCAGCACCCGCCGAGGACGCGGTCCCCGAGGGAGATGCCGCCGAACCCGCACAGGACGAGGAAAGCGGTGAAGATGCCTCCCTGTCCGAGCCTGGGACGGAGGCTGCCCC
>DASRCB010000301.1:0-17452 GCA_035653295.1 Bryobacteraceae bacterium | reverse complement strand
GCGTCCGCGTTGACACTCTCGAGGCGGTAATCGGTCCGGCCGGACTTGAACGTGTTCGGGCCCGACCCGTAATAGTTCAGGCTGTTGAAGTTGCGATACGCGCTGTCGAGATTGGCGAAGAAATGATCGCCGGGCAGCCGTCCATAATGCAGGCCGAACTCCGCCAGCTCCCACTTGCGCGTCGAAACCGCGGCGTGTCCTATCATCAGCAGGTGCTCGTCCAGAAACGCGCGCTCGTACTGAGGTCCGAGGGCGAACCCCGAACCCGTGACCATTCCGCCGAGCTTCACCGAAAACCCCGGGATGTGGGCGATATTGGTGAAAATCCCCTCGCTGACCCTGGCCACGATGCGCTCCGCAATGCCCGGGTTGTCGGGCTGCAGCTCGGTGGCTTTCTTCTGGCGCTCGGCTTCGATGCGGGCGGCGCGCGTGCCCGGCTGCGGATCCGATGCGTTCTGCGCCGCGGCGCAGACAACACCCGCAATGACGACCAGTTTAAAGAAAACGCCGGCCTTCATTAGCCGCTCAGGGGATAGTGACCTGAGGAGTCTTGATGGGGATGTCGGTGAAGACAGCTTCTTTACCGTTCTCGTTCACCTTGTTCTCGAAGAAATGCACCAGCCAGTCGCGCCGCTCGAGCATGGTGCGGACGTCTTCCTGAGTGATCCAGGGCATCAGCGTGGCTTGCAATTGCTGCTCGTTGAGGGCTTTCATGGCTTCCAGGAACTTCTGGCTGCAGCGGCGCAGAACGCTGGGGTCGCGCGGCGCCGCATCGTCGCGAAAAGCGCGGCTGTGGTCGATCATCCAGACCTTCCAGTTCCTGTCGATCAGCAGGTTACCCTGATTGCGATCCTCGTTCAGAATCAGGGCGTCGAAATCGCGCACAGTATTGAGTTGGGCGGCCCACTGGTTGAGGTCGGGCGGGTCCTGGTGCGCTGCTCGCCGGCCCTCTTCATCAAACATTACATTGTCGACCCACCAGCTTACGGACGACGGCTTGCCGTTAACTTCGCGATAGACGCAAACCGGGACCATGCCGACGTCCATCATCTTGTCCACAAGGTAGGCGGCGATATTGAATTTGTACGAATCGCGGAAATTACGCTCCAGGCCGTCGCGCGTGCGAAACACCGGCTTGTACACGTCGATCTGCTGTACGTGCGCGTCGTGGATCCAGTGCCCGTCGGTCATGGTCACGCGCAGGGTGTGAGTGACGCCCTTCTCCGCCGGCCGCTCGCTGGTGATCTGCGCCGTCCGGAGGAAGTTCTCCATCTGCTCGCGCGTGAGCTGGGAGGCAGTCGGGACAGACGAGGAAAACGACTGGCGAACCGCGACCGTTTGCTGTGCGACAGCAGAAAACGCGGTTATCGCGACGGCAGTAAGAATCAAGACAGAACTTCGGCTTTTCGGCACCACGGTCCTCCTTTATTAGACGGAGATCCGATGAAAAGTTACAAGCGCGATTAACGTCGCCGGACGGTTGTGGTGCGAGCCTTTGGCTTGCACGGCGGGCTCTCAGCCCGCCTTTGCGGGCCAAAGGCCCGCTCCACAGGACGTCCAAGCCCGAAGGCTGCCGCCGCTTACGGCTGCTTTTCGTCCTGGCGCATGCCGGTTTCGCGAGCGAGCCGTACGCGCGCGCTCTCGAGCTTCTTCTGCACCTTCGCGACTTCGTTCTCGTCCTGATCGCTTGGAGCGCTGACGCGCCAGTCCTGCAGCGAGTTCTGCCATTGCGCGATGGCTTCCCGCGTCTTGCCTTCGTGGAAGTAAACATCGCCGAGATGATCGTGCACGGTCGGGTCGTTGGACATGCGCTGCAGCGCGCGCCGCAGTTGCTCCTCGGCTTCCGGCAGCTTGTTCATGCGGAAATAGACCCAGCCAAGGCTGTCCAGGAAAGCGTAATTGTTCGGCTCCCGATCGACCGCCTTCTGGATCAGCTGGTGCGCCTCATCCAGGCGCGTATTGTTGTCGGCCAGCATGTAGCCGAGGTAGTTGAGAGCGGAGGAGTTGTCCGGATCCGTATCCAGCACCTTGCGAAACTCCGCCTCGGCCTGATCGTATTTCTTCAGCCGTTCGTACATGGCGCCGCGCATGAACGCGACCGCGGCCTTGTCCTCTTTCGAGATGGAGAGCTTGTCGGCCTGATCGATGGCCTTGGCCATCTCCGGGAAGTTCTTCTGTTTCTCGTAAACTTCGGCCAGCGACAGCCAGGTCTCGCGATCGTGCTTGCCGTCCATCAGCTTCTTCGTCTCGGCAACGGCCTGGTCGTAGCGGCCGAGATCGGCCATAAGGGAGGCGTGGATGGACTGCACCATGCGGTCTTTTGGATAGGCCTTCACGGCGTCGTTGGCGGCCTGCTCGGCCCTTCCGTATTCCTTCGCGGCCCGCCATGTATCGACGATCTGCGCCGATGCTTCCCCGCCATAATCCGGATCCAGATCGACGATGCGCTTGTAGGTCGCGGCTGCCTGCGCAAACTGCTCGTTATTGCGGTACAGGCTGGCCAGACCATCCAGCAGGACGGCGCGATTGCGGCGCTCCGGCGGAGCATAGGTCTTCTTTTCAGTGGAATCAAGGATCTGGTTCAGCTCCGTGATGGCCTCGGAGAGCTTGCCTTCGGCCTCCAGCACCTGAACGTCGTTGTAGCGGACCTCGAGGTTATCGGGGTCCATCTGCCGCGCCTTTTCGGCGGCCTGGCGCGCCTTGTCGAACTGCCGCTCCTTGCGGTAAATCTGCGAGATGCGCAGCTGCGACTGTACGTCCTTCGGATCTTCGGTCAGCAGTTCCTGATAGAGCTTCAGCGCCTCGTCGCTCTGGTCGGCCATGAGCAGGTCAGCCGCCAGCGCCTTCTTCAGGTCTCCGGCGTTGTCCTGAGACATGCTGAGCGCCTTCCGGAGCGCTTCCGCCGCGAGCGGATAATCCTTCATCTGCTCGTAAGCGTTGGCCAGGGCTTCATAGCTGCGTGCCGTGGGATTCTTCTCCGCCACCTGGCGCAGCAGATCGGCAGCCTTGCGCGAATCGCCCAGATCGCCGTAAACCATGGCCAAACCGGTCATGGCGTCATCATTATTAGGGTCGACTGACAGCACGTGGCGGAAGGCCTTCTCCGCGCCGGTGGAATCCTGCGCCACTTTGTCGAGGCGGCCCAGCATGAGCCAGGAGTCCAGATCGTTGGGCGATGCTTCGGTGATCTTCTGGTACTGCTCGATAGCCTTCTTCAGCATCGTCTCGTCGATCTTGTTCTGCTGCTCGTCGCCGATGAGGCGCGAATAGATGCGGGCCAGGATGCGCCGCGAGTTCAGGTCGTTGGGATCTTTCTTCAGCAGGTCTTCGGCTTCGGTGACGGCATCGCGCAGCCGGCCCGACTGGATATAGAGGTCGGACAGCTCCTCGGCGATGAACGTCGCGGAGGGGTCCGCCGCAAGCGCGGCGCGGTAGTTGTCCACCGCCTTGTTGAAGTACTCGCCACGATTCCCGTACGCGCCCGCCAGCTCCGAATAGAGATGTCCCAGGGAGTAGTGGTAGTAGGCGGATGCCTTGTCCGGCGTTGGGCCGGTTTTGGGAGGCGTGGTGGGTGCGTTCTGGGCGGCGGCCAAACCGGCCAGCAATACAAAACAGGCGCCAACGGCGTGAAGGGTGCGCATTAAACTACTTCGTCTCCTTGCCCGTGGAGCGCCACGGGTATAGACCTGCTGTTTACAAGTATATCGCCAGCATCGCCACATCCCGGCGCCGAACAGGCGTATCCCTGTGCATGGAGTCCTGTACTGCGGACGCTCTTACGGCATAGGACGTTACCAGCGAGGTACCATCACTATCTTGCCGGGAGAAACCGAGCCGCTGATTGCAGTTCTGGGCCCCACGGCGTCGGGAAAATCCGCGCTCGCTCTGGACGTTGCCGAACGCCTGGGAGGGGAAATCGTCGGCTGCGACTCGCTTCAGCTGTATCGTTACTTCAACATCGGCACCGCCAAAACGCCGCCGGCGCAGCGCCGCTCCATCCCCCATCATCTGATCGATGTTCTCGATCCAGGCCAGACCTTCACGGCGGGCGATTACGCGCGGGCGGCGCGCGAGGTGCTTACCGCCATCGGTCTGCGGCATCGGACGCCGGTGATCGCCGGCGGGACGGGGTTTTACCTCCGGGCGCTGTTGGAAGGGCTCTTCCCCGGGCCAGTGCGCGATGCGGAGCTGCGGCAGATGCTGGAGGAACGAGAGAATCGGCGGAAAGGTGTTCTGCACCGCTGGCTCAGGAGGGTTGATGCAGCCTCGGCAGCGCGGGTTCATCCTAACGATGTGCAAAAGCTCATCCGCGCCATCGAGGTATGCGTCGCCGGCCGGCAGCCCATGACCGAACAATTCGCCCAGGGGCGCACTGCCCTGCCCGGCTATCGCGTGCTGAAGATCGTTTTGGACCCTCCCCGGTCCGAGTTGCGCGCCCGCATCGATCGCAGGGTGGTCGAGATGTTCGAGGCGGGGCTAATCGACGAAGTGCGTGCCATCCTCGCCGCGGGTTGGCCGCGTTCAGCCAAGCCGTTCGAGTCGCTCGGATATAAGGAAGCCCTCGCCGTCGTGGAAGGCCGCATGACCCTGGAGCAGGCCATCGCCGCGACGCAGGTGGAAACACGGCAGTACGCAAAGCGCCAGGCGACCTGGTTCCGGCGGGAGCGGGGGGCAGAGTGGTTTCGGGGCTTCGGGGACGATCCAGCCGTGAGGAAAGCTGTGTTCGCGTGGATTAGTGGACATAATGTTCGCTGAAGTAGCCCGTCTGAATGAAAGGTACCGTACTCACACGCAGCAATACTGCCGATAACAACAACGGGATATCCGCGCGGATCACCTGCGCAGAGCCGTTGATGAGCTACTACACCGAACGGTCACCGCAGAAATCATCTTCCAATACCACCGTTGGCGTGAGCGGCCGGGAGCGCAGACGAGAACCGCGGTTTGCGGTGCGGGCTCCCTGCTACCTGGTCTGGTCGGAAAAGGGCTCGGAGGTTTGCGCCCATGGAGTTATCCAGGACTTGTCAGCGAACGGTCTCCGCGTGAGGACAAGGCCGCGAGCGGCGACCGGCGATGAGATTCATGTCTTTATCGGCGATCGTGAGATCGTCACCGGCGAGGTTCGGCACTGCGCGCAGAACGAGGATGGGACCCATGATATCGGGATCCTCATCACCAAGGCGTTCAGCGACTTCACTCCTCCGGCGAGCTGATACCGCATCTCTCCTCCGCGAGACGAAGGAACGACGCGGCCTCTGGATAGCCGGGCCGAAGCTTCAGCGCAGTCTGGAAGTCGCCGCGGGCTCTCGCCGGATCTGTTTGATAAACCAGATGGTAAATTCCGGCAAACAAGTGTGCCTGGGCATCAAGCGGCCGCACCCGCGCGATATGTTCCGCCACGCTCGCCGCTTCGTTAAACATTCCCAGCTGGTGATATTCGGCGGCGAGGAAATCGAAGCGTGAGTGATCGCTCGGGTCGGCGGTGATCTCTTCTTTCAGGATCTCGATGTAGCGGTGATTTCTGGTCCGGCGCGACTCCGGATCCGCTGCGAAACGGTGATGCAGGACGATGCCCGTCTTTTGCAGACGTCCGCCGCCGGAGAGGATCGATGCGTCGATGGTTTCGTGCACGCGTCCTCGATATCGGTAATGCGGCCGATTGGGAAAAAGCCGGACAACGTAATCGGTAACGAGGCTCTCCCCGGCCGCAGTCTCGTTTCGGCGCTCGAAATAGTACCCCACGTTGTCGTAGCCGGCAACGAGCGCCTGAATCGCAGAGGCCGACGCCGCGTCCAGCACTTCATCCGCATCGATGACCAGGATCCAACGGCCCCGGGCGTATGAAATGGAGTGGTTCCTCGCCGCGGCAAAGTCCGTTCTCGAGAAATCGAATCGCTCGATTCTCGCGCCCATGCCCGCGGCGACGTCGGCCGTCCGATCGACAGAGCCGGTATCGACAACGATGAGCTCGCCGCCGAGAGCTCGCACGGAATTGAGGCAGCGAGGAAGCTGCGTCTCCTCATCCCGCACGATCATGCAGACGCTGAGCGCGGGAGTCATGGGGGTTCTCGAAACCGACCTCAACCGTCGACGCGCCAGCTCGACGACGGCGGCGCACTCGGCTGGTACAAGGCCGTCCCGGAGACAGCCCGCAGATCAGACGACATGTGCGCGCGCTCAGCGCGGGCCAGCGTCACCAGGCGGCTGATGTCAACCAATAACTGCCGCAACACCGCCTGCGCTTCGGGGCCGGAATCCCCCATGGCGCGGTCAGCGGATTTCTGAAGGGCGGCGAGGCCCTGAAGCGCGCTATCGAACTTCCTTGCGGCGATGGCCAGTTCGATATCGCGAACGGGCGTCATCCGCCTCCCACCCCGCCGGTCATATTCAGGGTATTGAGGGCCATTGCCTGGAAGTATTGATTGACGCTGGTGGCCTGCGCCTGCAAACCGGCAATCGTCGCGTCGGCCAACGCCATCTGCTGTGTCAGGCTCTGCTGGAGAGCGCTGATGTGGTTTTGCTCGTCGCTGATCTTGCTGTTCGTCTTCGTGATCTGGTCGTTAATGTTGTTCTCGGCGCCGGTCAGCTGCCCGGTGCTGGAATCCAGTACACTTTTGACAGCTGCCGTCGCCTGACCGATAAACCCGGTTCCGGAGGAGGCGCTCCCCAGAAACGACATCACTGCCGAAATGGAATTGTCCGACGCGCTGTTGAAAGCGTCGGAGTCGAAATTGAGATGGCCCTGTTTGTCGAACGTGAGGCCGATGTCGGCCAGCGATGAGAGTTGGCCGCCGCCGGCGCCGGCGCCGAAGTTCGCGAGTTGATGAAGCGTCTGCTCCAGGGAAAGCACCACGCTCTGACCCGCGAGAGCGTTGGCGTTCTGCCCGTGGGACTGCGCCAGCTGATCGACCACCGCATTGTAGGAAACCACGAATGAGTTCAGCGCGGTGGCAACGGAAGTCTGGTTTTGCGCCACGGTGATTTCCGTCTGCCCGGTATCGAGCAGGTCCACGGTGAGCCCCGGGGACAATGTGACCGTCCGCGAACCGGAGCTGATCGGGGTGGCCGGCTGTCCGTTCACCTGATAGGTGACCGGCGAGCCCGGGGACAAGGTATTCATCACATCCTGCGAGCCGTCGTTGAGCTGAATGGCGTCCGAGCCATAGTCCGCCCCCTGAATGGACAGGCGGTAATCGGGTGAGCCGGAGCCCCCTATATTAACCACCGTCGCCTGTACCGGCGCGCCCGAGTTATTGATGGCGGTGACCAGATCGTTCAGCGAAGTGCTGGCTGGCTTGATGTTGAACGTACTGCCGTCTACGGTCAGTGTATAGCTGGTGCTCGCGCTGATCCCGCCCGCCGACGGATCGACAACGCGGGGCAGCCCGTCATCGCTCATGGCCGTGGTTCGGGAACCGAGATTCACCACATTGATCGTGTAGCTGCCGGGCAGTACCCCTGCTGCGACATGCGCCTTCGCGACGGTCTGATCGGAAACGGTTGCGCCGAACGAGCTTGTGCCGGTGGCCGAGTCCAGGTTGTTGATGGCGCTCTGCAGGTTCGAAAACACATTTCCGAGCGATTGCAGCGCCGAGGATTGCGCCTGTAATTCCGTCAGCTGATTGCTTAACAAAGCTTCCGGCAGCGATGCGATCTGCAGCGCCCGGTTGATCACATTATTCAGGTCGGCCGAGTAGCTGCTCGTACCGTTGAAGTACGTCGTAGTCGGCGTCGCGCTCAGTAACGAATTGATCGATGAGCTCATAATACGATCCGGCCGACCCCTTGAGGGCCGGCCGGAGACTCACAACTCAGAGCAGCAATTTACTGCAGGAGCTTCAGCACAGACTGGGGCGCGGAGTTGGCCTGCGCCAGAGCTGCGACCGAGGCCTGCTGCAGCACCTGCCCCTTGGTCAGGTTCGCCGCGGCCGTGGCCACATCCGCATCGCGGATCTGCGACTCGGCAGCGGAGAAGTTGGTGATCTGCGACTGCGCCAGGTTGATGGCGTAGTTCAGCTTGTTCTCGCCCGCACCCACCTTGCCCTGAACCAGGCCGAGGTTGGCGACGGCGGTGTTGATGGCGTTGATGGCCGCGGCGGCGTTCGTGTTCGAGGGCGTGGTGGGCGCCGCGGCGGTATTGTAGCCCGAGGCGGCGAACACGCCGGAACCCGCGCTGGCGTTGACCGAGAAGCTGTTCGCGCTCTGGAAGGAAATGCCCGTGCCGGCCGCGTTCTCGACCGCGTACACGCCCAGAGGCGAGGTCTGCTGGTTGATCTTGGCGATGGCGCCGGTGAGGCTGTCCGTACCGGCGAGGGTCACCGTAGCGGCCCCGGCGCTGGTTTCGAAGCTCAGCGTCTGCGCCACGGCGGCGTATGTTGCCTGGCCGTTAATGATGTAGTTCGACGTGTTCGCGGCCGTCCCGTTGGTGTCGTTGCTCAGCAGCGATGTGCCGCTGCCGCCATTGTCGGTCACCGTGAACGCCGTCGAGCCGCTGAACTGCAGCGTGCCATCGTTGCCGGTCTGGGCGGTGATGCCGTACTGGTTCAACTGGCCGTTCAGCGAGCTGAGAACGGACGACAGCGTGGACCCGTTGGCAGAGGCGGCAACCTTCGCGGTCACCGTCTGCGATGTGCCGTTGTTATAGACCTGAAACGTGAAGGTCTGGTCATCCGTGCCGGCCGTGCCGACTACAAAGGTGCCGCCGGGCGCGTCCAGCCGCGTCGTGTTGCCACTGATGCCGACGCCGCCGCCGAGCACGTTGGTGTTGGCGATGCCGAGGCTGCTCGCGTCAACGGCGCTGCCGCTGCCGCTGAGGTCCACCGTCACCTGCGCGTTACCGGTGGTCTTCGCGCCGCCGATGTAGATGTTCATGACGGTGTTGAAGCTGCCGCCGTTGTTCAGGTTGATGTTGGTTGCCTGGCGCGTGATTTCCGCCACATCCTGCTGGTACTCCTGGTTCAGGGTGGCGCGGTTCCCGGTGAAGGTGGAGGACGCCGACTCGGTGGCCAGGGTCTTCAGGCGGTCCAGAAGCTGTGAGATGTTGTTCAGTCCGCCGTCGATAATCTGCAGCTGGCTCAGACCCTGGTTGGCGTTCTGCACGCCCTGGGTCAGCTCAGCGATGTTGCTGCGGAACTGGTTGGCGATGGCGAGACCCGACGCGTCATCTCCGGAGGAGTTGATCCGGTATCCGGAGGTGAGTTGCTGAATGGTCTTGCTCTGCATGTCTTCGTTCACGCGCATGTTGTTCTGAGCTTCCAGCGCGGAAACGTTAGTCTGAAAGGAAATCATTGGTGTACGTCCTTATATCGTCAGGATTCCGGCGTCCCTGCCGGACCGGCTGATTGTTTTGCAACCGATGAGGTCATTTCGCACAACATGGCGCGGATTTCAGTATTTTTTTGCAGAACCCACGCGAATGGGCCGCACCATGTCGATTTCGCGCCGCGAGCAGCCGCGGCCGAATCGCGAGAGTACGGGCGCAAGCCTCTGCGCATCAGTAACATCGGCGGCCGCGAGCCGATTCTGCCGCTGCGTGATGGCCAGCTCCTTTCGATAAACGTTCACCTCCGGCGGCCCGATAATGCCGAGCTTTACGCGTTTCCCCGCCCCACACTCCAGAATGACGACCTCGACCCCGTCGCCAATCACCAGCGATTCACCGGGCTTGCGGCGCACGATCAGCATGCGACCACCATTTCCTGAGTCGCCACCCGGTAACAGTGGCTGTAGTCGGCCTCAATCTGCACAGCCTGCACGGCAATGCGGCTGGCGAGGTTCATGACGATGGGGGCGAGCAGGTTGGCCGTGATCTCGTTATCCTGCATGGCCAGAAGCACGCCACAAAACACGTCCACTCCGATGCGTGGCTGCCGCGACGGGTCGAGACCGATCAGGTCAATATCTTCCGGCGACATGCGCAGTATGTAATCCGGGCTGAGAACGAATATCGGAAGCATGGTGAAACAAAGGTCCGGCACGGTCAGGCTTTGCAGAAAGAGCAGCGGACGGCGTTGCGGCTCTTCGATGAGGATGAATTGACGCTCATCCTCGAATCCCGGCAGGCCCGCCGGGAACCGGATGACGCTGCTCGGGTCGTACTGGAGCGCGTCGAAATACCGCGTCCTGCAGGAGTTCATTTCGTTCCTTTCCTGGTGTTGACGGCAGCGGCCACCGGAGCGGGCTCCGCCTTCAAGGCTGGGGTGTTCAGGATGACGATGTCCACGCGGCGGTTCTTCGCGCGGCCCTCGTCCGTGTCATTACTCTGAATCGCCGCGGTATCGGCATACCCGACGATGGCCATTCGCTCCGGCGGGATTCGGTAGCGATCGGCGAACAGATGCAGCATGGCGACGCTCCGCGCGGCGGAGAGCTCCCAGTTGCTGGGAAAGCGCGCGGTGTTGATCGGCCGCGAATCGGTGTGCCCTTCAAGGCGAATCGGATTGGGCAGTTCGCGAATGGCTCCCGCCAGTTTCTCCAGAGTTGGATACGTGTCCGGCGCAATGGTGTCCTCTCCGGAAGGAAAGAACGCCGCCTGGCGCAGACTGACAACCAGTCCCCGTGGCTCCATCGACACCTGCACTTTGCCCTGTTTGATCTCGTTTTCCAGCTCGACGGAAAGCAGCTTCAGGGAAGCCTGAAGTTCGACCGCCTTCACCTGCTGATCGCGAATTTTCTGTTCCTCGGGAGGAGTCTTTCGACCGCCGGGCCCCCTCATTTCAGCGTTGCCGCGGCCCTTGTCGTCAGGCGCTCCACCAAGAATGGCGGCCAGCGATGGAAGTTTGCCTTCCAGCGCCTTTTGAACGGCTTCCGAAACCTCTTTGGCGCGGCCCTTATCCGCCTGCGAGGATGCAAACATGACCACGAAAAACGCGAACAGCAGGGTGATGAAATCCGCGTAGGATACCAGCCACCGTTCGTGGTTCTCGTGTTGGGCGTGTTTCTTCTTCCGCACGCATCACGCTCCCGACGATTCCGCCTGCATGCCGCGGGAAGCCGCGGCTGGCGCTTTGTCCGCCGGGGCTTTCTTTTTGGGAGCCGTCTCCCCGACCAGATACGTCTCGAGGCGCATACGGATGAGCTTGGGATTCAGACCTTCGGCAATGTTGCAAACGCCTTCCAGCATCATTTCCCTCAGGTGCACAGCCCGCTGCAGCCGCGCCTTGATTTTGTTTCCGGCGGGCAGAAAGAACAGGTTCGCCGAGGCCACACCGTAGACGGTGGCGACGAATGCGACGGCAATTCCCCGGCCGACCTCTTCGATGTTTTCCAGATGCTTCATTACCTGAATGAGCCCCAGCACCGCGCCGATGATGCCGATGGTCGGCGCATAGCCGCCGGCGGCTTCGAACACCCTCGCTTCTGCCTCACCGTGCTGTTCGAAGACCTGAATGTCGAGCTCCATCATGGAGCGAAGATCCTGCAGATCGGCGCCGTCCACGGCCAGCATGAGCGCCTTCCTGAGGAACGGGTCGGCGATGCTATCCATCTCCGTGTCCAGAGAAACGATGCCTTTGGTGCGAGCGTGGGTGGCCAGGGCGATGATCTGATCGATGGTGTTGGAAAACGATGGCGAGCGATCGAAGAAGAGGACCGTCAGTTTTTTGACGGCTGAGACCAGCAGATGCAGCGGCGTCGTCACCATGACAGCGCCAATGGTCCCGCCCAGAACGATGAGCGCGGCGGTGATCTGGGCCACGTCGGTGATCCTGCCACCGTCCAGCAACAGACCGCCAAGGATGCCCGCGAAGGCGAGCACGAGCCCGCCGATTGTCGCCAGGTCCGGCTTCGCGCTGCCGCCCGAAGCCTTGTTGTTCTTGTCGCTCATTACCCGTTCTGCTCCTCAGCGTGAGGGAAGAGCGGCGCGCTATCTGCTTGCGCTGCATCACGGTTCGGGCCGGACGCGAATGACCGCCGGAAATCGACCACGCGCCTGACAATCTCGTCCGGCGTCTCCAGCACCATGATCTTCTGGCCGTTGGTGAGCGCGATCACTGTGTCCGGCGTGGCCTCGACATGCTCGATCAGATCGGAGTTCAGCACCAGCGGCGCGCCTTTCAGACGCGTGACACGAATCATGATTGTTCCCTCAGCGGCATTGCGGTATGCAGGGTTGTCGAGCACTTCCGGGGCCAGGCCGCGCCGGAACCCGGCGTGCATGGAAGGCGCGGGGGGAATTTCATGGCCAGCGACCCGATCAGCCCGGAGAACATCGAACCTGTACTCGATCTGCCGCAGGAAACGCGTGATGAAGGGCTGACCGCCAGCGTTTATCCCTTCGATTTCCAGCGCGCCGACCGCATCGCCAAGTCGCAGCTGCGCTCCATCTACGTTCTGCACGAGAACTTTGTCCGCAGCATCACCTCCAGCCTTTCGGCGTACCTGCGGACCTACGTAGTGGTGAACCTCGTCAGCGTGCAGCAGGTCTCCTACGGCGAGTTTCTGGACCGGCTGCCATCGCCCAGTTTCATGGCCTGTCTGGACCTGCGCCCGTTTGAAGGAAACGCGGTCATCGAGATCAACCCCACGCTGGTATTTCCCATCCTGGAGATACTTCTGGGGGGCAACGGGAAGTTCGCAGCCACCATCGAGCGCGAGGTCACCGAGATCGAGGTGGAGCTCATGGACGGGATGCTGCGCATCCTGCTGCAGGACCTGAAGGAGGCGTGGAAGCCGGTGGCGCATATCGATTTCGCCATCCAGTCGCGGGACACCGAGCCGCAGCTGCTGCGCCTCATGGCGCCTGGCGAGGCGGTGGTGGCGGTGAGCATCGAGATCAAGCTCGGCGAGAGCACGGGCCTGCTGAACATCGCCATGCCTTCGCTGATGATGAAGATGATGCGCCAGAAGTTCGATCAGCAGTGGGCCGTTCGCCGAACCGAGCCCACGGCTGAGGAGCAGCAGCGCATTTTCGATCTGATTCAGGACGCGCGCATCGAGATGGACGCGCTGCTCAACGGCGTCACCATTACCGCGCGCGAGCTGCTGCGGCTGAAAGCGGGTGACGTGCTGATGTTCGACGTTCCGGCGCAGAATCCGGCCGAGGTGCGGCTGAACGGGCGGCGGCAGTTCGATGCCCATATCGTGAGTACCGGACGAAAACGCGGCGCGGTGCTGGGAACGGTGGCCTGGAGCTGAACGAAGCCTCAGCCGCGCACCGTGCCCGCGCTGAGATGGTTCAGGAGCTTCAGCGCGGCGGTCCCGGCTGTCCCGCCTTGCAGGTGAGTGACAACGGCGCTCAGCAGCTGCCGGCGCTCGTCATCGAGGCAGCCGCCGGGAGCCCGTCCGCAAAAGGCCTGCGCCAGGCTTAGTTCCTGTTCGATCACGGCGCTGTCGCGCCCCTGCCATGCGCTCAGGACTCGTCTGGCATGCCGCGTTGTATCGCTCATCATACTTATCGTGTCGCGACAAACCGCGGCGAAATCGAGCGATTCTTACCCCAGATAATTGAACAGCGAGGTGCGCGGAACCTGGGCCTCGGCCTGGATGGCGGCCTGCTCCGCCGTTTGCGCGATGGTCAGCTGCGTAATCGCCGTGGGCATGTCCGTGTCCCGCAGCGCGCTCAGGCTCGATTGGAGATTGGTAAGGCGCGAGGCGGCATCGCTCGATGCGTTCTGAAGCCAGGTCTGCGCGTCGCCTACCGAAACGAGCTGGCCGGAAAGCGTGGACTGGGCCGTCTTCAGACCGGCTATGGTCGACTGCACTGCGTCCGGGCTGCCGCTGGCAAGCGCGGACGCGAGTTTCCCGAGCGCCTGAAACGAATCGCCGAAGATGTCCTGCGCGGCCGCAAGCGGCTGGAGTTGATTGCCGGCCGCGTCTTCAATGATGCGGGTGCTGGGCGCCGATGAGACCTGCGTTGCCGCGCCCGCCGTCCATGCGTAGGGCGCGGTGGAGGTCGCGTCTCCGCCAAAAATGTAGCGGCCGTTCACGGCCGTATTGGCGATGTTAACCATCTGCTGCAGGATTTGTTGCACCTGCTGCGCGCCGGCGGCCATGCTTGTGGCGCTGGCAGGAGAAGAGGAATTCTGCGCCGCGACGCTGAGGGCGCTGTCCAGCATGTTCGTAGCGCTTTGCAGGGCGGAGTCGGCGGATGCCGTTTCCGCGCTCACGCTGTTGAGGTTGCTCTGCACCTGGGTGACGCGAGCGATCTCGCTCTGGATGGCGAGAATGGGCTGCACCGCGCTGGGATCGTCACCGGCTTTGGAAACGCGCAAACCCGAGGTGATTTCACTGTTCAGCTGATTGATGCGCGACTGGGTGATATCGAGGTTGGCGGCAAACAACAATGCGCCGGCGCCCAGACTGTCGATCATTTGCGTTCTCCTTCTACTGCTGCACCATATCGATGACCGAACTGGTCAGCGAATCGACAACCGAGATCATTTTCGCGATGGCCTGATACGACTGCTGGAACTGCATCAGCGCCGCGGCCTGCTCGTTCAGCGACACGCCCGAGACCTGGCTGCGCGCGTTCTGCGCCTGTGCAACCAGCTGCTGCCCGGTGGTTTGCGCCGCCGATGCAGCGCTCTGAGCCGTTCCAATGCCGGCAGCTATCTGCGAGTAGAAATCGGTCAGGTTCACGTTGCCCAGCGCGGCGATGGGCTGCGTGCTGAGCGCGGCCAGCGCGCTGGCCGTTCCGTTCGCAACCGGCGGAGGTCCGGGCGAGGCGGCAACCAGCGCGCCGGGAGTTATCGACGAGCTGACCGCCAGCGTCTGCGCCGCCGCGGCAGCGGACGTATATGTGAACAGCGGCGGGCCGCCCGCGGACTTGAGCTGATTATTGACCGTATCGGCAAGGGACTGGGCCAGCTGATTGAGGGCGCCGTTACTGCCGAGCAGCCCCGGGACGGTCTGATTCCGGAACTGCAACAGACCGGCCAGCGTTCCGCCGCTGAGCGACCCGGAAATATCCTGCTGACTGGAATCCAGTACCTGCACTCCCGTCGATGTAGTGGCCGTGGTGAGCTGAGTGGCGTCCTGTCCGATGACCAGCGCCGTTCCTGATCCGGTGGTTACGGTTACGGACCCGTCGTCCTTCTGCAGGACGTTGATGTTCACCAGCTGCGAGAGCTGTTCGAGGTCGCTGTGGAGCTGCGCGTCCACTCCGGCGTCGGTCGTTCCGTGCTCCTGGCGCTGCACGTTGATGTCACGGATGGCCGAGGAGAGCTGGTTGATTTTCTGAACGGTGGAAGCGATCTGCTGCGCCGCGCCGTCGCCGGCCTGCTGGATGCCGTTGGCGACGGTGTTGAAGCTTTGCGCCACGCCCTGAGCGGCGGAAATCACCTGCTGGCGTGCGCTGCTGCTGTCGGGCTCAGTGCTCCAGCTCGAGAAGCTCGAGAGGAGCTGGTTGAGCGCGCCGGGGATGCCGCTGTTGCCGGTCACATCGAAGAGCTGTTGAAGTGCGTTGAGCCCATCGAGTTGGCCGTTACTGTAGCCGAGGCTGGTCTGCTGTTCCCACACCGCCTGCTCGGCGAACTGGTCCCGGGAGCTTTGCACGGCGCCGGCCCTGACGCCGCCGGTGAGGCCCGCGGCAGGATCGAACGGGAGCGCGATGGACGTCGGGCTCTGGCTGGCATAGCCCGGGGTCGACGAGTTGGCGACATTGTTCTGCACCACCTCGAGCGCCTGGTTGAGGACGTCGAGCGCGCTGGCTGAGGCGTGCAGTGCTGAAAAGAGGCTGGACATGTTCGTTCTCTTTGGCGATCAGATCTCGAGCAGCAGAGTTCCGGGACTGTGGACCCTCTCCGTCTCACCCTCCGCCGTGTAGCCGTTGAAGTCTGCCTCGTCCCGCGGCGCGGCGCAGCACCGTTGGGCGCCCGCAAGCAGCGCGGCCGCCGATTCCAGACGTTTGCGCAACGCCCGCGCGGCGGATGCGATGGCCGGCTTTTCGCCGGCGGCGATGGTGCGCTGGAGAATACCCGTCAGCGCGGCAACTGCTTCGCTCAGCCGCCCCGGCGCGCGCCGAAGGCCGGCAGGCTTCATCTCCACCAGCGATTCGATAACTGCATCCACGGCCGCGACCGCTCGTTCCAGAGCACGGTCCGGCGTCGACTCGGCCGGCATCACCGCCTCATGCGCCGGCCATCATGCCACGCACCAGCGATTCGCTGAGCGCGTCGGCGCTGACGTTGTAGGAGCCCGCTTTCACTTGCGCGGCGATGGCCTGCAGACGCGCGGTACGCTCCGGCGAAACGCTGGTTAACGCCCGCGAAACAAAACCCGAAGCATCGGACAGCGCCACCAGATCCTCCGCCGAAGCGCTGGAGGACTGCGCGGCTGTGTCGCTGCCTGCCGCCGATGTTCCCGTGGTGCGGCCCGTGCTTACCGGGGCCGAAAAGCTCTCATTGATCCTCATGGCACGCCTCGTTTCGTTAAGCTCTCAGGTCATATCGCATGCGCAGCCCTGCCATTAGACCCTAAAGTCGCAGCATGGAGCCGGCCGAAGGCCGCGCCGCGAGCACTGGGTCGGGCCTTTCCGGCCCCGGCGCAGGCGTCATCACCGTCACGGGGGCTGCCGCGGCGGCCCCCACCAGCTTTTGCATCTTGATAATCAGATCCACCTCGGAGCGGCGCAGGCCCACTGCGGTCGCAATCTCGGCGACATCATCTCCCCGGCGGTGCAGGCGAATCACCTGGCCGCGCTTGCTCACGTTGATGGCGCCGCGCGGCATGGCCGGGACCGCGGCGAGGTCCGATTCCACCAGCGACACGCGGCGGCTGACTTCCGCCAGGCCGTCGCGGAATTCGGCGAGGTCGGCCACGCTGATGCTGCGCTGCTGCTTCTCGCGCATGTCCTTCAACTGTGGCTGCAGTCGAAAAATCACGAACGCGAGCCCGGCCAGCGCCGCGGCGGCGGTCAAAGACGTCAAAATCACGATGGAAACCATTAGACGCTCGCTTTCACAAGCGGCTGAAGAGGAGCGCCGCGGCCGATGTGCTGCAGCATGGCTCGCTCCCGCCGGCTGACAATCTCGTGCACGCGGATGCCGTAATTGCCCTCAATAACAACCACTTCGCCCCGCGCAATAACGCAGTTATTTACAATCACATCTACGTAATCGTTTACGTTTCGGTTTAGCTCGATCATGGACCCCGTGGTCATCCTCAGAACCTCGCGTACCGGCAGCAGCGTGCGCCCGAAGGACACGCTGACCGGCAATTCGACATCCAGCAGAAGGTCGACGGAAGCCGCGATCCGGCGCGCCTCGTCGTTTTCAAGAGCCACGGCCAGGGCCGGCGGGATGGCGGCAAAGATCTCGTACTGAACGCCGCCTCCGGCATCGATGTCGAGCCGGAACAGGTCGGCTGGCCTCACGACACCCGCCTCGGCCCCGTCCAAAGCCACACAGGATACTTCAAGGCGCGCCGCGACAGCCTGTGCGAACTCGCCAACGACCCGTGACGCGAATCCGGCAAAGGCCTCTTCCCTTCCTGCCTGCCGCTGGAGCAGCGGCCA
>DASRCB010000300.1:0-14291 GCA_035653295.1 Bryobacteraceae bacterium | reverse complement strand
CTGGTCAGCAGAATGTTCCAGTCGTTGTAGCGGAACGCCGCCATGGCGCGCATGCCAAGCGCGGCGATCGGAAAGCCTCCCTTGCCGTCGTAACGAGTCTGCTTGTTCTCGCTCCCCGACGGATAGTCGAACTCGGGCTGCGAGGTGTGCACGAACACCGGCTCGTGGACTTCCTCGCCGTAGTAGAGTTGCGGGCGCGTGAGCTGAAGCCCGGGCACGGTCACCACCGGCGGCGCGTCTTTCACGAACAGGACGGGCAACCCGTTGGCGGTCACGCGATTCGATTCCGCCATCACGATCCCATAGCCGTGCGTATAGATGAAGTGCGAGTTGATCCAGTTCTGCCCTGCCTCGCCGAGAGTGTTCAGCTCGAGTTCGCGCGGCGACACCAGCACCTGGCGCAGTTCGTTCTCGATCGTGTAGCGATCCACATCCGTATCGGAGTAGATGTACGGCCGCACGGCCTGAATCTGCGAAACCGTTTCACGGAACGGCCGCCAGTCCCAGAGCCGCACATTGTCCAGAAGCGCCTTATGCGTCGGAATATCGAACCGCTCGTCGGCATGCGCCTGAAATTCGACCTCGCTGATGCGCCGGCTGAGGCCAAACGCAGAGCGCGTCGCCTCGATATGACGGCGGATGAATGGGCGCTCCAGCGTAAGCTCGTTCGGCTTCACATAAACGCTGCCGACGATGCCGGGCAGCAGCGCGCGCACAATCAGCGCGGCCAGAGGAAGGAACAAAACAGCGGGACGGCCGGCGAACAGGCCCGCGGCAGCAATGATGCAGGAGCCGATCAGCGCCCACAGCAGCGGGACCGTGACGTTCTGGTCCACATAATCCATGCCGGTCATGAACCCGTGCTCGTTCAGCAGAAGATCGTACCGGTCCAGAAAGAAATTCACCGCGAGCGCGAGAAGGAAGATCGCGGCGATGGCGCGGAAAAACGGCGACGCGAGCAGCGTTCGCAGATCGAGGCGCATCCCAAGCTGCAGCTCGCCGGTGCGCAGGTCGTTAATCGAGTTGCGCAGCGACCATAACCGCGGCACCACGGCGTGAATGATCGCGGCGATAATCACCACCGTCAGCACGAACCGCAGCAGCACGTTATAGAACGGAAGCTCGAAAAGGTAAAACGAGAGCGGCCGGCCGAAAGCAGGATCGCGCCAGGCCGAAGCAGACCCTCCCAGGCCGCGTCCTCCGAAGTAGCGCACCGTGGTCCACGCGTCCATCGTGCCGGATCCAACGATCAGCGACAGCACCAGAATGACGGCTGCGGCGATCAGCGCATACACGCGATAATCGCGCAGGCTCGCGCCGGCGGACCTGATCGCGCGCGCATGAGTGATCCAGAAAACCAGGAACGCGATCACAATGGCCGCGAGCGTCGGGACCGTGCCGTAGGCGAGCATGCTGAGCCAGGTCGTCACCTGGCCCATCTCCTGCCACCACGCGTATTCGATGACGTAAGAACAGGAGATCCGCGCCAGAATGAACGCCAGCACCAGCGCAGCGATGACATAGCGCAGCCACGGCGCGCCGCGGCGGGCGGCCGGAATCCGCTTCACATGGGTGTAGGGCAATCCTCGACCAGTTTACAGCCGATCTACGTCGCCGCGGGTTGCGGCGCCGCCACACGCACATCCACGCGCGGCGCGAAGTGGACCAGCGGATCGCCGGCGGGCGAGGGAAGGCCCGCCGCTTCGACCAGCGTTTGGCTTAGCCGCTCGACACGCCCGCGGTGCAGCGGCCAGGGCTGGTGTTCGATGTCAGCGCGAATCAGGCTGCCGAAACGCACTGCGTAAAGACAGAACCGCGCCGTGAGGAACAACTCCAGTTCGCTCGCCTGCTCGATGCGCTCGCCCGGTTCGATCACGACGTGCGAGTGGGCCGCCGGCCCCTGCACGCGACGACTGTCGTAGTTCACGGCGCGCGGCGCCCTCGTCACACGCATCCGCGACCAGAAATAAGGCAGACCGAAACCGGTGCGCGCCCCCAGCACCGCCAGCACGCGCGCGGCATCAAGAGAAAAAAACCACACCCCGCGGCGGCCGGATGGCCCAGTCACGTAAGTACGCACGTTCGTTTCGGGAAAACGCGATAGCCACGGCATCGACGGACCGTGTGGCAGGGTCAGACCCGTGATCAGGAACGGAACCAGCCCGATCCACGCCTTTCCATCGAACAGGTCCAGCTCCAACTGCGCCGGCAGCAAACGGCGCACTGCGCCCGGATCAAACGACCAGTGTAGGAATGTCAGATCGCGCCACGTTTGCACCATCACCGCCGTGCGGACGGGATGCAGAGTTGCCGGCGTGATCGGTTCTGTTGTCTGCGTGATGTTCTGCATATTACGATCACACCTATGCAGAGGAGTGGAATGCTTCGTTTACTTCCAGGCCTGCTGCTCGTCCTGAGCGCCACAGCACAGCCCCTCATCTATTATCGCGACGCGGTAAATGCGGCCAGCTTCATGCCCCAGGGACTCCCTGGCGGAGGCATCGCGCAGGGGTCCATTTTTGCCGTGTTCGGCTCCGGCCTTGGCCCCGCGCAGGGCCTTCAGCAGACGAAATTCCCGCTCAGCCTGACGCTCGGCGGCGCCAGTCTGACCGTGACCCAGGGAAGCGCCACCGTCAACCCCATTCCCGTGTTCGTCGGAAGCGGCCAGATCAACGCCATCATGCCGTCCAACGCTCCGCTTGGCGCGGCCTCGCTCCAGGTGACCGTGAATGGCCAGCAAAGCAACCCACTCCCGATCATCATCGTGAACAATGCCTTCGGGATCTTCACCGCCAACGGCTCCGGCATGGGCTCGGGCGTGCTTCAGAACTTCGTCACGCCGTCCAACCAGCCGGTCAACGCGCCGACGATCTCCGCCTATCCCGGTCAGACGCTGACACTATGGGGCACCGGCCTCGGCCCGGTCAGCTACGGCGATAACATCCAGCCCACGGTGGGTAACCTGCCCACCGAGGTTGAGGTCTTCGTCGGCGCGCAAGCGGTCTCCCGAATCACCTATCACGGCCGCGCCCCGTGCTGCGCCGGAGCGGACCAGATCGACTTCGTGATCCCGAACGACGCGCCTCTGGGCTGCTGGGTCCCCGTCTACGTGCGCACCGGGGGCGCCACGGTCAGCAACGTCGTAAGCATCGCCATTCAGAACAAGGGCGCGAATACCTGCTCGGATGCGGGCAATGCATTCTCCGCGGCAACCGTCTCGGGCGGAAAAGTGGGCGGCTTCACCGCGGTTCGCGCCATCACCTATGAAGATGTCGGTGTCACAGCCCCCGTCAATGTCGAGACCGAGTTTCAGGCGTCCGCTTTCTATTCCCTGCCGGCGACCCTGTTTCCCTTCAACCCGGCGACATCGCTGCCGCCGGCGGGAACGTGCACTGCCTATACCAGGCCCGGCGACATGCTGAATGGCGATCTGCCCCCGGGCGTCGCGCCGAGTGGGACAGCTCTCAACGCCGGAACGATCACGCTCACCGGTCCGAACGGTAACCAGGCCTCCAGCGTCCCGATTCCCGCGGGCCTGCCGCAGTTCGCGCTCGGATACTTCGGCGGCTCCATCGCCGGGACGACGATATCAGGCACTCTGGATCTCGATCCAGGGACATACAAGGTGACCGGCTCCGGCGGTTCCGATGTCGGCGCCTTCTCGACCACCCTCACCGCGCCTGCCCCAATCATCTGGACCGGTCAGAATGCCCTGCTGAACGTGCCCCGGTCGCAGCCGCTGACCATCTCCTGGTCGGGCGGCAGTTCCACCGACCGCGTCGGCATTCTGGGCTTCGGGGAAGATCTGCCGAGCAACAGCAGCACTGCGTTCCTCTGCGTCGCGCCCGAAGGCGCCACCAGCTTCACCATCCCGGCCGCGATTCTGGCCAATGTTCCGGCCACCCGCGCGAATCCGCTGCAATCGAAGGATGTGATTTATCTGCTCAGCGTGCCTGGCTCCGCCACTGCAACCATCAGCGCAAGCGGATTGAACGCCGGCTCGGCAAAGTTCACTTACGTCCTTGGCAAGACGGTGATTTTCCAGTAGGAGCGCATCATGAAACTGAAACTCATTGAAGCGGCTGTCCTGCTGGCAATTCTCGTCTTCGTACTGGACTGCGGCGCATTACCGGCATGCCTCGATCCCACCCGCAGCACGTGGACAACGTGCGGCTACAACCCTACGACCGATAAGTACGTGATCAATACTCACGACGTGGACTGGAATGGCGAGGACACAATCATCAACCAGCAAGAGGTCGACTTCGACTGCAAGCCCAGTGACAACGGAGAGGGTGGACCGCAAACGAGCCAGAACACCGCCGATACAATCCCCAGCTCCACGGGCACGCACGCCAGCTCGCCGGGCGCGCGCGTTCACCCTTCATCCGCTCCGATCTCCCGAAGGGATTCGGGCGGGTCGGGGAGCACAGCCGGGGGATTTCTGCCGGTACAGTGGCTCAACCTGCCGTTCACGGCCATCGCGCCCTCCAGCGCCTCGGCGCCGCCCGCGTGTGATGCATCGCAGCCTGACATCGTCGTCGTCAATCACGCCGCCGGAACGCTGACGCGCATGGGCACATGTCCGCTCGCGGTGAAAGCAAGCATCCCGCTGGTCTCGCGTCCCCTGCAGGTAGTCGTAACGCCGGATGGGAAGCAGGCCGTAGTCTCGAATTTCGATAACTACGTCACCTTCGTCAATCTTCAGAACAACACTGTCCTCCAGAACGTGAACACGCCAGGCATGAACCCGGCGGGCGTGGCCGTGTCCCCGGACGGAAAGACGGCATACGTGTGCAGCTTCAGTGCGACCGCCCCGGCGGTGATGGTCTTCGACATCCCCTCGCGCACCATGACGGCAACCATTCCGCTGAACACGCAATGGCCGCACTCGGTTTCCGTAACGCCCGACGGCGCGCAGCTGTACGTCGCCTTCTCCGACAACGACGAGGTAGACATCATCGATACCCTGACCAAAACGGACTTCGCCGCCCTGAATATCCCCGCTCCGGAGGGAATCGATTTCAGCCCGACCGGGACCGTCGCCTATATTGGGTCGGGGGGCACGAACTCAACCGGTTCGCTGGTCGCGCTGGATACGAAAACGCTCAAAACCATTAAGACCTACACCGTCGGCTCATATCCGACCGACGTTCGCGTCATGTACGGCGGCGCGCAGGTGGTCGTGACGAATTACCTGTCCAACTCCATCTCGGTCGTGAACACGGCGACCGGCCAGGTGAAGACCACCTCCTTCGGGAGCGGTTCTCCCATGGGGCTGGCGCGCGTGCGATGATTCCGTACGCGCCGGAGCCCGCAATCACCATCGGCCATCGCCATATCACCGCATTCAGCGCGCTCATGGTGGCGGGCATCCTGGTGGGCCGGACCATGCTCCTGCGGCGAGCGCGGCGCTTCGGCATCGAGCATGCCGAGATCGCGCCGTTTTATCTGGCCATCCTCATCGCCGGGCTCGGCGGCGCCGTAATCGCGCAGCTGCTGTTATCGTGGACGCGCGCGACGCTCGAACCCGGGCTGGGGCTGGCGTCCATCGGAGCCCTCGCCGGCGGGCTCGCGGCGGCCAGCCTCGTCTGCTGCGTCCGCCATGATTCGCTCCGTCATTCTCTGCTGCTGCTCGATATCGCCGCATTCGTTGCGCCGTTCGCCTCCTGCGTGGCGCGGCTGGGCTGCGCGCTCGCGCACGATCATCGGGGATTGCCCTCCGATGCATGGTACGCGGTGCGATTTCCCGAAGGCGGGCGATACGATCTGGGCTTGCTGGAGTTCGCATTTCTGGCGGCGCTCTCGGCGCTCTTCCTGATCCTCGATGCCCGCCGCCATCGCCCGCCCTTCTTTTTCGGCCTCGCTGCCCTGCTCTATGGCGCCTTTCGTCTGTGGCGCGAGACCCTGGACGTCAACCCGCATTTCCTGCCCTGGGCCGTTGTTTGCGTCCTTGGCGCGGCGGTGTGGATTCCTGCTATGGTCTGCGCCCGGCCGGCAGCGGCCGTGACGCGCGTCGCCACCCGTCCGGAATAAGCGTCAGTACGACGCGACCCCACGTACTGCGCAGGACACGTTGGCGTTCGCCACGTGGACAGAATGTCCCCCGAGCCCAATTCCGCCATGGCGATGTCATTCAGAAACCGGCAGTTTGCTTTGGCAGCAGCCCTGCCTAACAAGGGTCGTTATGAATCCTCGCAGGCTCCTCGTAGTACTCACGCTGTCGAGCGCGATGCTTATGGCCGCAACAGGCGCCAGGATTGGCAAGGATGTGAACACAACGACGAGCGTCCAGACGAACGTCATCGTTCAGTTCACAACACCACCTTCGGCGGCCAGTGTCGCAAGTATCGGAAAGGCGGGAGGCGTTCTGAGAAACCTTCCCGGGGTGCTGAACGCTGCGGCCGCGACGCTGCCGGGGAATGCGATTCCGGCTTTCGCCAACTCGAGCGGCGTTGCGGCGATTGCTCTGGATCACAATTTGTCGACTCTGGCGGCGCCTGCTTCGGCCTGGATCGGCGCCCGCCCCGACTGGGGCTGGAAAACGGTTCGCTCCGATCTGGCTGGTTCCGTTTTCGGCTTTGATGGCCGCGGCATCGCCGTCGCCGTCATCGACAGCGGCATCGATGTCGCCGACGACCTGAAAGACGCGAACGGGCGCAGCCGCGTGGTCTACGCCGAGAGCTTCGTCCCTGGAGACAGTTCCACCGGAGACAAGTTCGGGCACGGCGACCACGTAGCCGGAATTATCGGCGGAACCGGAAAGGACTCCACCGGAGCACGGTATTCCTACACCGTGCGCGGCGTGGCCCCGGCCGTCAACTTTGTCAATCTGCGCGTTCTGGACAGCCAGGGACAAGGGTCCGACAGCGCCGTCATCGCGGCCATCGGACGCGCGATACAGCTGCGCACGGTGTATAACATCCGCGTAATCAATCTCTCGCTCGGGCGCCCGGTGGCCGACTACTGCGCCAACGATCTGCTCTGCCAGGCAGTGCAAACAGCGTGGCAGAACGGCATCGTGGTCGTGGCCGCCGCGGGCAACGACGGCCGTGACAACTCCTTCGGTACAGGTGGATACGCGACCATTAACGCGCCCGGCAACAGCCCTTACGCCATCACCGTCGGTGCCATGAATACGCGCGCCAGCCTCACCGCCACCGACGATACTATTGCCAGCTACAGCTCGAAAGGCCCAACCCTGCTCGACCATTACGCGAAACCCGACCTGGTGGCGCCGGGAAACAACATCTATTCGCTTCGTGATACCGGATCATGGCTCGATGTGAACTATCCCGGGAACCGCGTACCCCTGTCCATGTATGCGGCGAACAGTGCTTCGCCCGTAGTTGGGCCCTACTTCGTCCTGAGTGGAACCAGCATGGCCACCGGGGCCGTCAGCGGCGCCGTTGCGCTGCTGCTGGAGCAGAATCCGGCGCTCACACCGGACCAGGTCAAGGCAAGGCTCATGAAGACGGCGGACAAGTTGCCCGCCATTACTTACACTGTCAGCGACGCCGCGACGGGTCAGTCTTACGCCGAACAGAATGACCTGTTCACCATCGGCGCCGGATATCTGGACATCCCAGCCGCACTGGCCAGCAGGGACGTGGTTGCGACTGCCGCCCTGTCCCCGACAGCCGTCACTAACTTCAGCGGACAGACGACACTCAGTTTCCCGTCCTCCTCAGGAGCCGAAGCATGGGGCATCAGCCCCGACTGGGCCAGCCCGCAGGTGTGGGGCAGGAACGGGATCCAGAGCGATGGATCCCTCTGGGGCAGTTCGGCAGTATGGGCGGCCGGCGGATTTTCCGCCACGAGTTCCGCTACATCCGGCTCAGGCGCCATCTGGGGCACAAACGTCCTCTGGGGGAGTAAGTCGAGGACCGGCTCGAGGGACATTATCGACGGCGACTCTAATTAGTCTTCGTCGAAACCTGTAACTCCCCGGCATCAGATCTGTTACTCATACCGCTCCCGCATCCGGAATCACACTCCGGATGCGGGAGATCGCTTTTTAGAAGCTCCACTTGTCCCCATTTCCCCCGTCCTGATTCCCGATTGCAGCGGAGCATCCATGCGCGAAATGAGCTGCGCACACAGCCTTGAGACAAACTGTCTCGCGCCCGCGGCATGTCGAGACAAACAATGTGAAGCTGTGCGGTCCGAAGTACTATCCCGCCACACAGAACAAGGAACTTACCTTCCATCTGGCGCTGGCACACCAACTGCATAAGCGTGGGGCATGCGTGCCCAAGCAACCCTGATTGCAGCAATCCTCCTCGCTACGAATTTGATGGTTGCCTCCAATCTCTCGCCTGAACTTCAAAAGCTCACCTCTTCGTCCCCGTCGACGGACGTCATCGTACAGTTCGTCAACGCCCCGAGCAGCACCGTACTTAGCGGCGTGACGAAGGGCGGCGGCAATCTGAAGAAGAACTATACCCACGTCAGGGCGGCGCTCTTCAATCTGCCGCCCGCCGCGATCGGTGCCCTGGCAAATAACCCGAATGTGAAGTACGTCTCACCAAACCGCACAATCAGCGGCAAGATGGAGTTCGCCGAGCCCACTACGAATGCCAATATCGCGCTCCAGTACGGGTATGACGGCACGGGCGTCGGCGTGGCGATCGTGGACAGCGGTATCAGCACGTCAAATGACCTGAGCACAAATGGGATGAGCCGGATTGTCTATTCGACCAGCTTCGTTCCCGGCGACGCCACGACGGCGGATGCCTACGGGCACGGCACGCATGTAGCCGGCATCGTGGCCGGCAACGGAGCGAATTCATCGGGAAACAACGCAATATACACCTTCCGTGGGATTGCCCCGAACGCCAGACTGATCAATCTCAGAGCTCTCGACGCCAATGGCCAGGGAACGGATGCGGCGGTAATCTCCGCCATCGATCAGGCGATTGCACTCAAAACGCAGTACAACATTCGCGTGCTCAACCTTTCTCTTGGCCGGCCTGTGATCGAGAGTTACACGCTCGATCCTCTCTGCCAGGCGGTGGAACGGGCGTGGCAGGCAGGCATCGTGGTGACCGTGGCGGCAGGCAACGATGGCCGTGACAACTCCCAGGGGACCAGCGGGTACGGCACCATTACTTCACCGGGCATAGATCCTTATGTCATTACCGTTGGCGCAATGAACGACGAGCGCACAGTGGCGCGCGGTGACGATCTGATGACCACCTACAGCTCCAAAGGGCCGACGATGCTCGATCATATCGTCAAGCCCGATCTGGTTGCGCCGGGCAACGGAATCATCTCCGTCCTCGCGCCCGGCAGCGCAATCTCGTCGCTGTTTCCGAATAACGTTGTCCCCATCAGTTACTACAAAAACGTCGGAAACAACCTTGTCTCCTCGACTTACTTCAGACTGAACGGAACCAGCATGGCCGCGCCGATGGTGAGTGGCGCGGCAGCGCTTCTGATTCAGAAAGACCCCACGCTGACGCCGGATACGGTGAAAGCCCGGTTAATGAAGACGGCGACCAAGAACTTCCCCGCGTCCAGCACGATTACCGACCCCACCAACGGCCAGAGCTTCACCGTCAATTACGACCTGTTTACGGTAGGCGCCGGATATCTGGACGTCTGGGCGGCGCTGAACAACAGCGATACGGTGTCTTCGGGGTCGAATGCTCTGTCACCGGCCGCGACATTCAACACCTCGACAGGGACGGTATCGTTGGTAGACCCTGCAAACTCGGTTTGGACAAATGCGATCGTCTGGGGATCGCAGGTCGTTTGGGGCACAAGCGTAGTGTCCTCCAGCAACACCGTCCTCGGAGGGACCGCGATTGTGTGGGGCTCCACCTCTCTTCAGGGCAACGCAATCGTTTGGGGCACGGCCATCTTGTGGGGCTCGTCGAATCCGTTCTCGCAGACCATTGGAATTTCGGGTGAAGCGGCGCCGTGACGATGCGCGCAGGATGATCATCTTCCATAAGGAGGCGCGCGACCACTGAGGTGCGCTATTCGTATCGCAGCGCTTCCACGGGCGCGATTCGCGTCGCCGCGCGGGCGGGATAGATGGTCGCAATGAAGCTTACTGCCAACGCCACCGCGGCGATCCACAGCCCGTCCACCCAGCGCGGCTCGAAGGGCACGAAACTTAGCTGATACACCTCGGCATCGAGACGCAGCCAGCGGTAGTGGTTCGCGAGAAACGATACCGTGTAGCCGACGAACAGGCCGATCGCGGTTCCCACGACGCCGATCATCATGCCCTCCAGCATGAACACCTTGCGGATCTGTTCGCGGCGCGCGCCCATGGACATGAGAATGGCGATGTCGCGGTTCTTCTCCATGACCATCATGATCAGCGTGATCAGAATGTTCAGCGCGGCCACCAGCACGATGAGCCCGATGGTGATGGCGGTGACGATGCGCTCCATGCGGAGAGCGTTCAGGATCTGGCGAAACTGATCCATCCAGGTGTTGGCCACCAGATCCGGGCCGATGATCTTCTCCGCGGCGGCAGCCACCTCCGGCGCTTTGTAGATATCGTCGAGACGCAGCTCGATGGCGTTCACCGAATCGACGGAGAACACCTGCTCGGCGGCGTCGAGCGATACATAAGCCCATTGCGAATCGACTTCGGCGAAGCCAGATTCGAAGATGCCCACCACGCGAAAACGAAATCGGGAAATGTGCGGACCGAATGGCGTGAGTTCGCCCTGTGGGCTGATGACATTCAGAACTGCCCCGGGGAGCATGCCCGTCGCCTGAGCGAGACCTGACCCCAGAATGGCTCCGGGCATGCCCGACGTTTCCCGCAGCGCATCGAAGGAGCCTTTGCGCAGGTGGCGCAGCATCGGCGGCGGCGCGCCGAGAGGTATGCCCTTGAGAACCGCCTGCGATGACTGCAGCGGTCCGGAGGCGAGCACGATGCCATAAAGGCTCGGCGACGCGTCCACCACGTGCGGGATGCGCCGCAGCAGCGGATCGAGCTGCCGCCAGTTTTCAATCCCTGGCCCAGGCCGCTTCTCCAGAATGATGACATGCGCATACGCGCCAAGCAGGCTGCGCTGCAGCGTGCTGCGAAATCCGGTGTTGATCGCCAGTGCAATCACCAGGGCCATGACCCCCGCGGCCACCCCGAGCACCGAGATCACGGTGATAACGGAGATGACCGCCTGTTTGCGTTTCGCCCGCAGATAGCGTGTAGCAACAAAGAGCTCGAATTTGGACTTAGCGCCTGCCATTTCTTCGGGTGGGGCAGGCGTCCACGCCTGCGCGGGGCGTCCACGCCCCGCCGTGTGCGGTTGCAGACGACCAGGCGGGCGTGGACAGTGCTACCCCTGCCTTTCCAGCTCCCGCAGCTGCGCCGCAACGCCGATCTCGCCTTCCGGCCGCAGCAGCGGGAACAGAATCACATCGCGGATCGATTTGGAACCCGTCAGGATCATGGTCAGCCGATCGACGCCGATGCCCTCCCCGCCCGCCGGCGGCATGCCATAAGCCAGCGCGCGCACGTAATCCTCGTCCATTTGGTGCGCCTCTTCATCGCCCTTGGCCTTCATCTCCAGCTGCGCTTCGAAGCGCCGTCGCTGCTCCTGCGGATCGTTGAGCTCGGTGAATGCATTCGCGATCTCCATGCCCGCCGCGTACACTTCGAAGCGCTCGACAAACCCGGCGTCGTCCGGCTTGTTCTTTGAAAGCGGCGAGATCTCCACCGGGTAGTCGTAAACGATGGTCGGCTCGATGAGCGTGTGCTCGAACTCGTCCTCGAAACGGTGCACGAGGTCGAGCCCGGCCAGAGATGCATCCCCCACGATCTCGCGCATGGTGGCGCGCCGCACCTTGCCAAAGTCCAGCGCGCGGCCGTCATACTGCACCACCGCCGATCCGGTGGCATCGATGGCTACCTGCTTCAGCAGCGCCTCGGTGAGCTCCATCATGCCGTGGTAGTCGGTGTAAGCCTGGTAGAACTCCAGCATCGTGAACTCGGGGTTATGCTGCGTGGAGATGCCCTCGTTCCGGAAATTGCGGTTGATCTCGTATACCCGCTCCAGGCCACCGACCACCAGCCGCTTGAGATACAGCTCCGGCGCGATCCGCAGGTACAGATCGATATCCAGGGTGTTGTGATGCGTGATGAAAGGACGAGCCGCCGCGCCCCCATACAGCGGTTGCATCATCGGGGTCTCGACTTCGATATAGCCGCGCTCCTCGAGCTGACGCCGCAGCGAGGCAATGATCTTCGCACGCGTAATGAAAACGCGGCGGACATCGGGGTTGGCGATCAAATCCAGATAGCGCTGCCGGTAGCGCGTCTCGACATCCTCGAGGCCGTGCCACTTCTCCGGCATGGAGAGCAGCGTCTTGGCCAGGAAGTGCAGCTTGTCCGCGTGCACGCTCAGCTCGCCGGTCTTGGTCCGGAACAGATACCCGTCGACGCCGATGATGTCGCCGAGGTCGAGCAGCTGGTACAGCTTGAAGTCGTTTTCAGGAACGGAGTCGCGCCGAACGTAGATCTGCAGGCGCTCGCCGTTCTGCAGCAGATGCGTAAACCCGGCCTTGCCCATGCGGCGGATGGTCTGCACCCTGCCGGCGATGCGCACGCGGACCGCGGGGCCGAGCTCTTCAGCGGTCTTGCCGCTGTACTCGGCCAGGATCTGAGGGATGGTGTGGGTGAAGTCGAAGCGTTGTCCGTACGCGCGGAAGCCGAGGCTTTCGATTTCAGCGATGCGCGCGTGACGCTGCCGCAGTAGTTCGTCTTCGAGTGACAATCCGAATTATAACGGAGCGGCTCAGCTCTTCTTCGAGTCGCTGCTGCTGGACGCGGGCTTGCTCTCGGCCGCTGCCGGTTTCGATTCCGTCGATGTTCCCGAGGAAGACCCGCCGTTGCCCGATGAACCGGACGATGAGCCTCCACCCTTGCTGCCGGCTTTGGCGTAATCGGTGATGTACCAGCCGCTGCCCTTGAACTGGAGCGCGGGCGGCGAAAGCAGGCGATGCACCGGCCCGCCGCACTTTTCGTGCGCCGTCAGGGGTTCATCGGAGAACTTCTGCCGCACCTCGAAAACGTCGCCGCAGCGCTCGCACTCGTATTCGTAAAGCGGCATGGATTATTTCGGCTCGTTGTTCTCCGGAATGTTCAGCGGCGTCATGCTTTTTCCGGGCGCCTGCGCGGGCGACGCGTTCTTGTCCGCCATCTCGTGATTGCCGGTAGTCACGACTTCGATTGCCTTCTTGAGCAGCGGGTCCTCCGACGGAGTCTTCTGCTTCGGCTGCGGCGTGACGTTCGGCTGCGTGCCGCTGCCATCATCGTCGGAGTCAGGCACGGGTTCGGATTCCAGCATGGCCACCGTCGGAGTAACGCCGTTGTCCTGAATCGACTTGCCGGAAGGCGAGTAGAACTTGGCCACCGACAGAATCACCGCCGAGCCATCGTCCATGGTGACCGGCTTCCGGATCGCGGCATCGCCGTAGGTGTGCTCGCCCACTACCTCGGCGCGCTTGTCGTCGAGCAGCGCCGCGGCGGCAACCTCCGCGCCATTGGCCGTGCCGCGATCGGTGATCACGGCCAGCGGCAGATGGGTGATCGCTTCGCTGGGCTTGGCCTCATAGTTCTCGCGGGCGACCTTCTGTCCTTCCGAGTAAGCGATCAGCCCCTTGTCGAGGAACAGGTTCGCCAGTTCGATGCCCTTATCGGGGCCACCGATCGCGCATCGCCGAAGGTCCAGAACCAGCCGCTTCGCGCCCTGCTTCTCGAGCGACCGAACCTCGGAAGCTACCTGCTTTACTTCGCCGCTCCCAAGACTCGCCACTGTGATCACGCCCACGTTGTCGGCCATCATGCGGCCCGTCACCGGAGGGTTCTTGATGAATTCGCGCTTGAGCGAGATCTTCTGCGGCTCGGGATTCCGGAACCGGAGCACGCCGACCTCGACCGTGCTGCCCGGATCGCCCTCGAGGAGCAGTTCCGCGTACGCCAGAGGCATGTCGCGGGTGGAAACGCCGTTAATGCTCTCCAGGATGTCGCCCGTAACCAGTCCGGCGTTCGCCGCCGGGGAACCCGGGATCGAATCGATGATGCCCACGTACCCAAACTTCCGCGCCAGCACCAGGCCGACGTCGGCTTTGTGCTGGTCCTTGGCCTTCAGGTAATCCTTGAACTGTTCCGCGTTCAGGTAGCTGGCGTAAGGATCTATCGACTCCAGCAGGCCATTAAGAGCGCCGAGGGTGACATTCTTCATGTCCGGCTCTTCCACGTAATCGCTCTTGATCCGCGAAAGCACTTCCGTGTAAACGGCGAGATGGCGGTAGGTGTCCTC
>DASRCB010000299.1:0-13691 GCA_035653295.1 Bryobacteraceae bacterium | reverse complement strand
GTGCTTCGAAGCGGGCGTCGATTACATCGCCACCGACCAGTATGAGGAACTGGCCAAAGTCCGCGCCCAGTTCATGTCGCGCCCCTCACTTCTGTCCCGTCCAGGCTCGATATAGCCCGGCGATGTCGGCGGTGTGGACGTCTCCGGGGTGGATCACCACACGCCAGAGGTAGTGCATGCTCGCTCCTTTGGCCAGCGGTGTGTGCTTCTCCGGCAGCGCCGGATCGAAGGCGTGCTGCGCGAATGGGTTCATCGAGAACAGGCCGTATCCGCGGCAATGCCAGCGGTTGGGGTAACCGGGATTGGAGGGGTGGTCGAAAATGGCCACCCCCAGCTTCTTGCTGCCGATTGTTCCGTAGTAATCCATCCACGGCGAGCGGTGGCCCCAGGTGTTTTTTTCGTGTTCCGCGCCCTCGGCGTTGACCAGAGTGCCGGTGTGGTCCTCGTTCAGGGCGTCCGCCATGCGGAACGCGAAGGCTCCGTCCTTGTCGTCGTAAAACGTGGTGTCCACGGCGGCGGTGAGGACAATGTCCACGTCGATGGTGCGCAGCCGCGGGTCGGAGTAGAAGGTCATGGTCCGGTCTTCCGCCAGGACCGGTTTGCCCTGCGGGTCCTTCCAGTCGAAAATCGCGTGGATCGTCCCTGCATGATCGCCGTCCTTCACCTGCTCGAGCTGGCGGAGCGAGATGGTGCCGGGGTTCTTCTCATGCGCCAGCGGATCGTTGCCCCAGAAATCGACGCCGTTCACGTTGATGTAGCCGAAGAACAGCCCGCGGTGATGCGGATGCTCGTGGCTCTCCTTCGACGCCGGGTCCATGGGCCACTGCCGGGTAACGATGGTCCCGGAGGCCGCGCGGATGGGCGCCAGATACGGCTTGGGAACGGCGCTGGAGTACCAGAACGTGGCGAACGGGCGGCCGTCGATTTGGATGTCGATGTGGTCCGCGGCCTTGCTGAACCGGACCTGGGCGGGGGCGAGAGCCGCCGCAAGCAGCATGATGAAGAGGGGTTTCACTGCGGACCAGTGTAAACCCGGAGTTTCGGAGCAGTCAGGCAGCAAACTTCGGCACCACAGCTGTCCGGCTGATATTATGGCAGCGGATCGCGTATGAAGCTGACGGCAGTCTATATGAGGGTTCCCCAGGGCTACGTGGCGTTTGTTGAGGAACTGCCCGGCGCGAAAACTCAGGGGAGCACTCTGGACGAGGCGCGGACGAATCTCCGCGAGGCAGTAACGCTGATCATGGATGCCAACCGCGAGCTGTCGGAACAATCGCTCGAAGGCGCTGACGTCATCCGCGAAAGCCTCGTGCTGCCGGCCGCGTGAAGCGCATCGATCTGATTCGCCATTTGGAGGCGCAGGGCTGCATGCTGCATGCGGGGGCGGTAGTCACGCAATCAGGGCAATCTGCATGCAGCGGCCGTTGCGCGAGAGGCGTAAAAGCGCCCAATGATATGATGAGAACATCTGGAGGTCAGTTGAATGGGTCCGATCGGCGTCCCGGAAATGATTGTCATCTTCCTGCTGGCGCTGGTCCTGTTCGGACCGAAAAAGCTTCCGGAACTGGGCAGGACCGTCGCTCGCGGTTTGCATGAATTTCGCAAAGCGCAAAGCGAATTCAAAGCCACATTGCAGCATCACATGAGCGAGCTGGAACGCGAGAACGAGTCGGTCAAGGAGATCACGAGAAGCTTCAGCAACAACGTGTACAACTCCTGGTACGATTCCTACAAGTACGATTCGCATTCCTATGGAAGCGATCCGTACAACAGCGGCCAGCCCGCGCTCGAAGCATCCACCACAGGCGCATCCGCAATTCCGGGCGCTGAAGCAGAAGCTCCCCAGGGCACGTTGCATGGGGGCGAGGAAAGCACAGCTACTGTTACGGGAACGGTTCCGCGTACGGTCGAGCCGCTTGCCGCTCAAAACGGCAACGGTCACGCACCCGCCGCTTCCGAATCCGTAAACGGCTGACGCGCCTTTCGCAGTAAACATGTCGGAAGAGAACGAGGGAGTTCCGGGTCCAGGTACGCCCGCGACGGCAGAGCCTTATGTCGCGCCGGGCTACGATCAGCCTTACGAAGATGGCGGCGCACCCGCCGTCCCGGCGGAGCCTCCCTCGCCTTCTCCACGCGCCGGCTCCGGCCGCCGCCCGCCCGCTTTGCCCCCACCGCCGTCCGGCGGGGACGGCGACGATGAAGACGACGGCATGCTGCGCATGTCCTTCATGGAGCACCTGGAGGAGCTGCGCAGCCGCATCATCTGGGCTCTGGCCGGATTGGTTGTCGCCTTCATACTCTGCATCAGCTTTGCCGACACGCTCTGGAGCGTAGTCAGCGAACCCGCCGTCGCGGCCCTCAAACACCTGCACGCGAACCCGCCGCGGCTGGCGCAGATCGCGCCCATGGAAAGCTTCATGATCATCTGGTTCAAGGTGCCCCTGCTGGCTTCGCTGTTCGTGGCCTCGCCGTGGGTTTTGTACCAGGTATGGGCCTTCATCGCGCCGGGCCTGTACAAGCGCGAACGCCGGTACGCCGTTCCCTTTATCCTGTGCACCGCGGGGCTGTTCATCCTCGGCGGGCTGTTCGCGTATTTTGTCGCCTTTCGCTTCGGTCTGGAATTCCTGCTGGGCATTGGCATGCTCAACAACGTCCAGCCCGTGGTCACCATCACGGAGTATTTCGATCTCTTCGTGAACGTGATTCTGGGCATCGCCTGCGTTTTCGAGCTGCCCGTCCTGATCTTCTTCCTGACGCTGATTCGGGTTGCTTCACCCCGTTTCCTGCTGCGCCACTCCCGCTACGCGATTCTGGGCATCGTTATTATCGCCGCCATCATTACCCCCACGCCCGACGTCTTCAACCTGATGCTTTTCGCCGTTCCCATGAACCTGCTGTACTTCGCGGGTGTGGGAGCCAGTTATCTGCTGGTGATGAAGCGCGAGGGCCGCAGGTTCCCGTGGAAGAAGCTTCTGCTGTGGATAGCCGTGGCGCTGCTCATTGTCGCGGCCGTGATCTGGCTGCTCATGATCCGATATCACTTGCACTTCATTCCGCGCTGGCCCTTTCTGGTTCGATAGAGCAGTACGAAAATGTCCGTGAATCGCTGGATTTTCTCGATGCCTCAGTATATTATTGAGAGTCCAATCACAGACGATCTCGCACAGGCAGGTCAGGGCGGTCAATAACAATGGACGTGTACAAAGCGCTTCGAGAGCTTTACCAGGAAAAGAAACGGCTGGACGCCATGATCGCGTCGCTGGAGACGACGCTGAAACGGAATAAGCCGGCGGCGCCGCGGCGAGGGCGCAGGAACATGGGTCCCGAAGAGCGCCGCGCTGTTTCCGAGCGCATGGCGGCCTACTGGGCCTCGCGGCGCGCCGCTCAGAGCAACAACTCGAAGCCTGTCGAGAGCGGCCAGTCAGAGGCCACTTCAGCCGGCTGAACCGGGATACCGACCGGCGTTGCCCGGCGCACCGCTCCCATTTCGGGCACTCCCGGAATCCCGTAGTTATCAAAGTCAGACAGAGGCGCACGTGCCGGAAGTACTGGGACTCCCAGGGTTCGGGATCAATGGGCTTCGCGGTTGAGGAGTCGTGCAGAGACTGCGCCGCCAAGCGTCGGAAGCGCGGTGAAGAAGATGAACAGTCCAACGAGAACGGCGATCAGTTGCCCCGCGCCGGGATTCTGCAGGAATTGAATGAACGCCTGAGCGCTGGCGTCGTTCGGCGCCTGACGGCGGATCTCATCGATGGCCCCGGGCGTCATGGCCGCGACCAGCAGGACCGTCATCAGACCGGCGAAAAACAGGAAGGTGAACACGCCGGCGATCCAGCCGAGCCGCGCGCCATCCTGCATCGAGACCTGCTGCCGCGTGCGGCGTGTCCATGTCCACACGGCGAACCATCCGCCGCCGAACGAGAGAGCCAGCAAACGGATAAAGGTCAGGATCGGTGGAAGAGGGAACGCGTTCAGAAGGATCATCAGCACGGCCGTGAGCAGGCCAATGCGCACCGCCATCCCATTTCGGAAACTGACCTGCGGCAGCGCCACCGGCGCCGGCGGGGCGACCGGGAGCGGAGGCGGCGATTCTTCCACGTCCGCGGGGACGTAATCGTACAGCGGGCGCCCGCACTTATGGCAGAATCGCGCATCGTCGGGCGGCTGCGCGCCGCACGTGCATCTCTCCGCCATTAAACCCAGTTTAGCGGGTCGAAAAATCAGAACTGCGAAGCCACGTTCAGCGCCGCCGCGGGACACTCCGGCGTGCGGACGGGGCCATAACTCCGGCCCTGCCAGTTGCGGCCGTGCTGCACCACGTTGCCGGATCCGGAAAGGCCGGAGCAAAGCCAGGCATCGATCGCGCCGCGAATCGGGTCGCCCGTCGTCTGAACGTTATCGAGGGTAGCCTTGCTGATCTCCGCTCCTGTTACGCGCTCCAGCACGATGCCGGATTGCTCCGCGCTGTCGATTTCGACATTGCGCAACGCGAGCGCATTGCAATCCCGTCCGAGAATTCCGATATTGGTGGCATGGTGTACGCGAAGGCCGTCCAACGTGACCTTCTGTGATGAGTGGATATACACGGGCATGGAATCGTAAATATCGTTCGCGCCGATGTCCACCCCGGATGCGCCTTCCACGATCAGGCTCATGAAGCCCGGCTGCGCCGCTCCCACGATCAGGTTGCCGGAAACCGTCGCCGCTGATGGCGCCAAGGTATTCCAGGACGACTCGTAAGCAACAGCAATGCCATGGGCCGCGGGGGAGTAGATCTGGTTGCCCTGAAGCGTGCAGTTCGCCGCGCCAATGCAGGACAACCCGCGCGCCCGCGATCGAATACTGACATTGTTAGCCACGGTGACGTTCGCGGTCTGCGGTTCTGACGCATACGCCACGACCGAAAACGAATCGTCGCCGGTGTTCCACGCCTGATTGCCCGTGACCACCACATTCTGAGAACCGCCGACGGTGTGGATGCCGTCGGCCATGGTGTTGCGCACCTGGTTGTTCGCGGCGACGACGTTCGTGCTGTCATGGATCACGATGCCCGCCGAGGCGCTCCCGTCGATACTCACGCCCGATATCATGCAGCCGGTCGCGTCATCCAGGTAGATGTCCGCGGATTCATAGTTCAGTTGTCGCAGGGTGGCGTCGGACGCGACGGTGATGTTGAAGACGCCGCAGGCCGAGGCGCCGAGGAATCGCAGAGCGGCATTGGTGTTATTCGTGCCCATCACGATGCTGCTCTGGTCCGCGCCGGCCACCACGACTCCGGAGCCGAAATCCAGAATGCCGCTGTGCAGGTATTTCCCGCTGGGAAAATAAACCACGCCCCCGCGGTGCGCCACGGCGGCGGCCTCCGCGGCCATGATGGCGCGCTGATCGTCCGTCCGGCCGTCACCCTTCGCGCCATAGTCGCGAACGTTGAAGGTTCCCAGCGCCAGGGCATTGGTAAGCACGGTCTGGGGGATGTGCCGCGTCTGCCCGAAGGCCGCGCACGCGGCGCCGGCAATTACCAGGATCACTCGTATATGCATCGTTTCCCGAGCCTTTTCGCGGCTCTGCCCTGCATATCGGCGCCTCAATTCACGGGCATAAGTAGGCCGTTCACCCGACCGTGGTATGTCTTCAAGGAATGAAGCCGATTCGCCTGCTGGCGATTGCCGACCCCGCCGGGCCGCACCTCCAGCCGATTCGCGACCTCGCGGCGGCTGCCGACGTGCGCATCGGAAACAGTCGCGAATGGCTGGCTGATGAGATGCCGGAGGCGGATGTCATTCTCCACGGCGGCTACAACGGGCGCGAGTTTCGCGAGTTGTGGCCACTGGCTCGGAAAGCGCGATGGGTGCACTCGCTCCAGACCGGAGTGGAGAGCATGCTCACGCCGGAATTCGTCGCCAGCCCGGTTCCGCTCACGAACGCGCGCGGCGTGTATGCGGAGCCGTTGGCCGAGTTCGTGCTCGCCGCAGTCCTGTACTTCGCCAAACGCATCCCGCTCATGATTGCCCAGCAGCGCGAGCGCTCCTGGCGGCTGCTGGATGTCGAGATGATCGCCGGCAGGACTATGGGAATCGTCGGCTATGGCGAGATCGGACGGGCTGCGGGACGGTTGGCGAAAGCGGTCGGGATGCGCGTCCTGGCGGTGCGGCGGCGGCCGGAGCCCGATTCGATCGCGGAGCGGGTGGCCGGCCCGGAAGAACTGCCCGAGGTCCTTCGCACCTCCGATTACGTCGTCGCCGCGGCGCCGAATGCGCCGGGCACACGGCATCTGCTTGGAAAAGCGGAACTGGCGTGCATGAAGGAGTCCGCCGTGCTCATCAATGTCGGGCGCGGCGCCGTAATCGACGAAGCCGCTCTGATTGAGGCTTTACGCGAGAAACGAATTGCGGGCGCGGCGCTCGACGTCTTTGAGAAGGAGCCTCTGCCGCCTGATAGTCCGCTGTGGGCCATGGAGAACGTCCTTGTATCGCCCCACTCAGCCGACCGCACCGCGGATTGGCTGGATCGCGCGGTGCGGCGTTTTGTTGACAACTTCGAGCGGTTTCGTGATGGCCGGCCGCTTATTGCCGTGGTGGATAAGGCAGCCGGATACTGACTCGCGGGTTATATGCGGATCTGGTCGACGCTGATCACGTCGCCGTTCATCGTTCCGCGCACCACCACGCGGAAGATCTTCGTGCTCTGGCCGGAAACCTTGTCGCGCAGCTGATCAGCGATGCGCGCGTTGCTCGCGGAATCGAAGGGGATCAGGCGCCCGTCGGGCGTCCGCAGCGCGAACGACGAAGTCGTCGAGCTGATATGGCAGCTGGGGCCAAGCTGGCTGGCCACCTTCCTTGCCTGTTCCCAGCCGCTCTGGCCCTTATCCGACGTGTTGCGGTTCATGCCGGCGGTGTAGTCAGTGGCGCGGTTCATCGTGCCGCTGCTCTCATGCGCTGCCGAAGCCGTGGATTTCGGGAAGTTCTGGTCCGTTGCGACCGGCGTGTTGACCCCCATGTCCGCGGCGCGGTCGGCCGTACCCTCGCCCGCGTTCATATTGCTGGAATTGCGATTTGTAATAGCCGTCGAGCCCGCGCCGTTGCGGTCACGGTCGGCATTGCTGGAATACGTGTCGTTCTGCGTCGGCGAGGTCGCGCGAGCCATGTCCGGCGCAGTGGTCTGAGCATTCGGGGTGGTCATGGTCTCCGTCGCCCCGGTCGCAGCCGAGCCGGTCATGTCCGTGCTGGTTCCGTTCATCCCGGAACCGCTGCTGCCGTTCAGCGCGGGCCCGGTCATGGCGCTCCCGACGCCGCTGTTCGTGTTCGCGGCCATCGAGGTCGAGCCGAGAGTGTTGTCGCAGCCCATGGCGACCAGCAGGCCGGTCCAGGTGTTGGAATTATTGGTGGATGTCGTCCGGGCGGTGATCCCGCTGTCGGTCTGCGGCGGCATGTTCCCAACGCTGCTTTGCGCCAGCAGCATGCCGGTGCACATCGCGAGGCAGGGAATAAAGATTTGCTTCATGTATCGGTCCTCCTGTCGCTGCTATTGGGTGCAATCGCCAGACCGAAAGACAACCGATTCAGATTCAGTCACATGCGGTGCGCGTAACGCACCGGCCTCGAGCTTTCGAGTTTACCGGATTACGTAAGAAACGCGCCTCGACGCGCGCAAAGAAGCTAACCCGTTAGCGGCTGCGCGGCGTGGTATGTTGGCTCAGGATATGCGCGTCGCAGTGGCGTCTGATCACGCCGGCTTCGATCTCAAGGCAGATCTTCTGGCATTTGTGAGTGGCCTTGGGTGGGAGATCGAGGATCTGGGGGTGCATGGCCGTGCGCCGTCCGATTATCCTGATTCCGCCGAAGCCGTCGGTCTGGCTTTACTCAACGGGCGCGCCGACCGCGGCATCCTGATTTGCGGCAGCGGCGTTGGCGTTTCCGTCGCGGCGAACAAAATTCCCGGCATCCGCGCGGGCATTTGTCACGACTACTATTCGGCCCATCAGGGCGTAGAGCACGACGACATGAACGTGCTGGTTCTCGGCTCGCGGATCGTCTCCGTCGAACTCGCTAAGGATCTTGTGCGCGCCTTCCTCGACGCCCGGTTCACCCGCGAGGAGAGGCACGTTCGCCGACTGGCGAAAGTAGCAGCGCTGGAGCGGAAATACTGCCGTGCTCTGACGGAGTCGGAAACGCCGGCGGCTGTCTAGCTAAACCCCGACCAGTTCGCCTGATTCGATCATCCGGCTCTCGTCCGGCGGCCTCCAGATGCCGCAGGACTCAGCGTAATCGACGCCCTTCGCCGTAATGCTGTACCGGCCGTTGTCGGTGCGCGACACCAAGGCGTTCTCCTTCAAATACCAGAGAGTGAATTCGAGGTGCTCGCGAGGGCAACCGAGCAGGTCTTCGAGTTCCTGAATGGGGATAGTTGGGTGTTCCGGCTCGGCCATGCGCCGTGTATAGAGCAGCGAAATGACGCCTTGCCGTTTCTTCTTCTCTGCTTCCACACCGACCGCGGCGCGCGGCTGATCGAAAATACGCCAGCGCTCCCGTTTCCCGGCGAGGTGACGAACATCGTACGACGCTCTCCGCTCCGGGTTGCCGAGCACCTCATAGGCCTCCAGCACCTGCTTGAATGCTTCTTCGTTGCCCGTCTCGCGGTTATCCGGATGATAGCGCTGCGCCAGCAGCCGGAACACACGGTGAATCGTATCCGGATCGGCCTTGGGACTCAGTTGCAGGACGTCGTAATAGTCGCGCGGACCCTGGCTCTCGAGCCGGGTTTGCGCGCCGCGATCCTGTTCCGTCCAGTCCTCGAATCGGAGCCCACAAAAATAGGTTCCCCGATCCCCAGCGTGGCACCAGCGGACTGACCCCTTCCGGAACCGGGCCGGGCGCGGTTCGCCGACATCTCCGGAGATACTCACCGCCGTCCCCGGCAGCAATGCCATTCCCGTCTCGATGCCGATGCCGCCCTCCGCGCCGTCGGTCAGCTTGGCGACCAGCTCGCTGCGCGCTCCGTTGAAATCCTCGAACAGAATCCGAAGCTCCCCGGCCTGTGTCTTGCGGCTGCGGGTCTGCCGGCGGCGTTCATTCAGGGTATCTTTTGCCACTTCTCCTTAATCGGCCGAATCCAGCGCCGCCTTGAGGGTCCCATATTATGAGGGCAGTGACCCGCCGCAACCTCCTGTGGACCGCCGCCGCTGCGGGCGCAACCGCCGCGGCTGCCGTTGAGATCAGCCGCGTAACTGCTTCAGCGCCCGCGCCGCCGGTCGTGGTCCCCATCCACCGAATCCTGAACTCGCGCGCCCGCTGCACGCCCGGCCAGATCCGCGGCTTCTGGAATCGAATCTGGCCGCAAGCGGTCCGCGAGTTCGGGAGCTGCGGCATCCAGTTCCAGACCAGCGACGGCCCCGGCGAGATCCGCCGCTGGGCAGGCAACCGGCCGGTCTTTTTCGGCCTCCGGCGCGGCTGTCTCAACCTGGTCCTGACCGATTACATCCCCATGTACTGGGACTGCGGACGCGGCCTGGCCGGGGTCACCACGATGCTGCACGAAGGGCAGCACCTGTCCCTGATCGCTCTGGCCTACGCGCATCCCAATGAGGCGCCGTTCGTGGCGCTCAATACCTGTGTTCATGAATTCCTGCACGCCTTCATGCAGGACATCTACGTCTCCGACCCGACCGCGTTCCAGAGCGACGAACGCGAATTGCGAACCGACTGGCTGGCGACCGAACTGTGGCTGCTGCGCCGCGGCGCCGCGGTTCGCGACTCCGCCCGGGTCTATGCCAGTCGCCTGACGTAGGCGTGCGCTTCGGCAACTCGTCTTCCAGAATCGATACGATCGTCTTCGATACTTCAGAGGGCGTCCGCGTGCCATCTACGGTCCAGATGTTGGCCTGCGGATAGTATGCCCGAACCATGTCCATCTCCCGGTGGTAATCCTTTAGCCGCTGTTCGATCTGCGCGGGAGTGTCGTCGGCGCGCCGCCGCCTGGCCAGGCGCTGCCGTGCGATCGCGTCCGGCACATCCAGCTGAATGATCACCGGAGCGGGCAGATGCATGTTTTCGAGGAGCTTCCCCAGGTAATCCGCCTGGTCCTTGCTTGCCGGGTAACCATCCAGCACGAATCCGCGATGCGTGTCCGGCTGTTTTACGCGGTCGCGCACCAGCTCATTAATCCCGAGGCTCTGCTGCGGACTGCCGTCGTTAATTCCCGGAGTCTTCTCGCTGTTCAGCTCGGCGCGATTGCGGTGAATCAGTTCGTCGATGCTGATGGTCGGCAGTCCGTAGCGCCGCTTCAGAAAGTCCGCCTGAGTCGTCTTACCCGACCCGGTCGGCCCGATGAGCACGATTACATAGGGACGGTCGGCGGCGGCGCTCAGGGCGGCGGCGAGAACGCCAAGGGCAAGGATTCGGCGCGTCACCTATCCAGTATGCTCCGGATTGCGCGCAGCGCCTGGCCTACACGGGAGTGTCGAAAACCTGCTCCGCTTTGGGATCCCAGTACAGCCGCCTGCCCGACCAGTAACTCTGCGCCGCCATGATGCACACAATGGCGTGCGAGAACCCGTGATCCACCGTCGCGTTGGGCTGGCGGCGAACGCGCATCGCGTTGAGCCAGTTCATCAGGTGATCCACGTCGTCATCGCTGGGACCGAGGGAATCCGGCTCGCGGCCGCCCTTCAGTCTTACGATCTCGGCGCCGTCCGCCGGCGGCCCCATTCCCGGAGGCGCGGTGTAGCGGGGCTTCGCGTTGTCCTCCGGATCGAACTCCTGCGGACCGCCTTCCTTCGTCACCAGGAACAGCGATGCGCCCTCCCCGCCGTAGTTCTCGATTGTCCCGTTGCGCCCCTGAATGCGGCTGTAACTCCGATAGCTGTTGGAGAAACAGGTGGAATACGTGTAAACGAAGCCTTTGGGGTAGATCAGGGAAACCGTGGCGTTATCCGGATTCTCTCGCCCGTCTTTCCACGTAAGAACGCCGCCCGTCGCCGTCACGCTTACCGGGTAAGCTTCATCGGTCCACAAATGCACCAGGTCCGATCCGTGACTGAGCCACTGGTCAAAAATGCCCGCCGAGAAATCGCGGTACAGCCGAAACTCCAGATACACGTGCGGGTCGAACGGACGGTACGGCTTTCCCAGCAGCCAGCGGCGCCAGTCCGTGTCCTCTTCCTTCACCAGCGGCGGATTCTTCCCATCATCCAGTTCCGGAATGTAGCGCCAGCGCGGCTGGTTGACGTTCCACTCCTGGGTGATGCGCACCACATCACCGATCCGGCCCGAACGAATGATGTCGCGCACCGCCAGCGGATACGCCTGGCTGCGGTGCTGCGTGCCCATCTGGACGATCTGCTTCGATTCCTTGACTGCGTGCCGGGCGGCCTTCGCTTCCTCCAGCACGTTCGCGAACGGCTTCTCGACATAGCAGTCCTTCCCCGCCTGGACCACCTCGACACAAAGCTTCGCGTGCTGGTGATCGCCGGTCGCAATCATGACGCCGTCGATATCCGAGCCCCCCAGCATCTGCTCCGAGTACTTGTACTGGCGGGGCTCCGTGCCAAAAGCGCGTTTTACCTGCGCCGCCCGCCGTTCCCGCGCCAGGCTCCAGATGTCGCACACGGCCACGGTCTCCACTGGCGTGCGCTTGTTCGCCAGATAGGCCATGTGAACATGGCCCTCACTGCGCCCGCCGCACCCCAGCTGCGCCAGCCGAATGCGGTCGTTGGCGCCGAGTGCGCGCGCATACGAAGCCGCGCTCATGGCCACGGCGGTCCCCGCCGTCTTCAGAAAATCCCGGCGATCCTGCATGGCTACCAGATTAGCTTCAGAGCAAACTGGATCTGCCGATTGCTGGCGGCGGTGCTGCTGATGGTATTGAACGAGCCGATCTCGGAGATGTCCACCGGTCCGGTGGGGATGCGCCCGCTGGAGTCGTACGTGGGGTACGTGTCCATGTACGGATTGGGAATCGAGAAGATCGGATGGTTCAGGACGTTGAACGCTTCGAACCGGAACTGCATGCGCACCTGTTCGGTGAGCGTGAACATCTTCTGCGCCGTGAAATCGAAGCTGACGAAACGCGGTCCGCGCAGCAGGCCGCGTCCGCCGTTGCCGAAGACCTCGGCATCGGTGGGCTGCGCGAACGCGGCCAGATTCCAGAAGTCCAGAATCTGATGCGGTCCGTTATTGGGGTTGCTGAGCAGGTCGCAGTTGTCCTGTTCGAAATTTGCGCTTCCGGAAGCATCTCCCACGGCTGCATCGCTGGTGGTCAGGCAGGAGAGAGGGAACCCGGTGCGGACGACGTTGATCCCGCCGATCTGCCATCCCCCGGCCAGGGCGTCGAGCGGTCGCGACCAGTTCGCGCCCCACGCTTTGCCGCGGCCGAACGGCAACTCGTAAAGGGCGCTGTTCACCCAATTGAATTTCGCGTCGAACGCCGATGGCCCGTAGTCCAGCCGGTAGTCCCACACGTGCGGAGTCGAAGGGCCGTTGCCGCCGTCGCGCGTCGCCGACGCGGTGTCCAGCGACTTCGACCACGTAAAGGAACTCAGGAATGTCAGCCCGGCCGAGTAGCGTTTTTCCAGCTTGCTCTGCAGCGAATTGTAATTCGCCGAAGTGACGCTCTGAATCTGGTTGTAATAGGACGCGAGCGATGGATATTTCTGCGGCAGATAGGTCACCGGCTGCGCCACCTGATTGCCGTTGAACACCGGCAGCGTCTCGTTCTGGTCGGTGAGGTGGGGCAGATGCGTCGAGGCGGAGCCCACGTAGCCCACCTCCAGCAGCAGCCCCTGCACCAGCTCCTGCTGGATTCCGAAGCTCCACTGCTGGATGCGCGGCGTCTTCAGATGGGGATCGATGGTGAACTGGGAGGGCTGGTCGATGGTCTGCGCCGTGTTCTCGAAAACCTGGTTCACGACGGTGTACGCGCCCTTGCGAATCAGCTTGGCCGAGCGGGGAGCGCTGCGGGCGAAGTCGAACCAGGGATCGGCGTTCATCGGCGAGTAGAAAATGCCCGCGCCGCCGCGAATCACGGTCTTGTTATGACCCCATCCGGGACTCCACGCAAAACCCAGCCGCGGAGACCAGTTGCTGAAATCGGTGAACACCAGGCTCCGGCCCAGAATGTTGCTGCGAATGAATGGCAGATAATCCGGGTTGTTGGGATCGGAAATGAAGTGCGCCGGCGGGAAACCTTCATATGGGTCACCGCTGCCCGGCCGCACGATCGTGGGTACGCCGTTGATGTACGCGACGTTCGTAATGTCGTTGCGGTTGTCGTACCAGTAAGGCGAGATCTCGTACCGCAGCCCCAGATTGATGGTCAGGTTGCGGGAGAACTTGAAGTCGTCCTGGATGTAATAGGCCTGCGTCCAGCGGAACAGATGATCGTGCGCGTCGCCGGTGGCCACCTCCGAATCGTTGCTGATGCCCAGCAGCAAGGTCGCCAGCGAGAGCCCGCCTGACGTCGCCTCGTCGCCGGGTTTTGGGACCGTCGCGGTCGCGGCGGCGGGCATCTGGTAGGTGGCCCGCGCCAGGTTGTGAGACAACAGGTTCAGATACTCGTGGCGGAAGTCGACGCCTGCTTTCAGCGTGTGGCGGCCGGTGTTGAACGACCAGTCGTCCCCGAACCCATACACATTCTGAATCTTCTGCAGCGGATGGCCGAAGGCCTGCTCGCCGAGGTTGAGGAAATTATCGCCGGCG
>DASRCB010000298.1:0-36970 GCA_035653295.1 Bryobacteraceae bacterium | reverse complement strand
AGCTCCGCCGCCTGGATTCCCGCGTTTACCGCATCGGCAAGGGAGTTTGCATCTGCGACGTTGGAGAGGTTGACGCTTACCGGTACGGAACTGAAACCCGGCCCGGACAACGTGAACTGCGTGGTGTTGTTCGCCGGCAGGTTGATCGAAATGATGCTCGCCACGCTGGTGGTGCTGGCCGAAGCCAGATCATAGAAGCCCGAATCCGGCGCTGTCGCCGTCGTCGGATGATAACCCGCGGTGAAGCCTTTCAGCCCCAGACTCTCGGTGTCGATGGTCGAGCTGCTCAGGTCCAGATAAACCGAACCGTTATTAATGACGGCCCCGCTGGTGTCACCCTTGCCGCCTCCGATAAACACCTGCAGCGACCGGGCAAGATTGCCGCCGGTGTTCAGCCCAATGGACTGAGCCTGGCGGTCGATTTCACCGACGACGCTTTGGAATTCACTGTTCAGAACGGAGCGGTCGCCGGTGAACGTGCCCGATGCCGACTGCGTGGCCAGCGTGCGGGCGCGGTCGAGCAACTGGCTGATGTTGCTCATGCCGCCGTCGGCAATCTGCAGCTGGCTGAGACCGTCGTTGGCGTTGCGCACGCCCTGATTCAGCACTGCTTCATCAGAGCGCATGCCGTTGGCGATCGCGAGACCCGCGGCATCATCACCACTGTTAACGATCCGAAGGCCGGAAGTAACGCGGTTAATCGTCTTCTGCTGGAAATTGCTGTTGTTCCTGAGGTAGTTCTGCGCCTGCAGGGACGCAACATTGGTATTGATACTGAAGGCCACAATCTTCTCCTTGATCTTCGGGAACTCAGTCGGGATTCCGTTCCCGCCCTGGCGCCTTTTCGGAGCGCCCTGCAAGTTCCTTCACTGGTGCTTATCGGGAGGGAACACGCCTTCGTGAGCGAGGAATTGAATCTTTTTCGTCAGCCGCGCCAGCACCTCCGGTGAGACGTGGCGCGCCGCGAGCCGATTGGCCTCTGCCGTGAGCCGAACCTCGCGGCGCAGAATCACTACTTCGCGGGGCGCATTGATTCCGAGCTTCACCTGCCCGCCGCAGATGTCCAGCAGTTCGATCTCGACGTCGTCCCCAACGAACAGCGACTCGCCGATCCTCCGTCGAATCACGAGCATGCGCCTGCCTCCACTTCCGGCAGCCGAATCGGATGGCGATGCGAGTACACGCGATCCGCTCGTACGGCCTGTACCGCGCGCCGGCTTGCCAGATGAATTACAACCGGCGCCAGCAGGTTGGCGGTGGTCTCACTACTCCCGACAGAGAGGATGGCTAGTACCGCGATCTCGCTGGTTTCAGGAACTCGCCCCGGCTCGAACCCGCATTTTTCGAGGTCTTCCGCCGAAAGCGCCAGATTGTAGTTGCTGCATATCGCATCCACCGGAATCGCGATGAAGCAAAGACCGGGGGTGCGCTCACTCTGCAGGAAGACCAGCGGCGCTGTTTCGAGCGGCGCGAGCAGCACGAACCTTGTCTCGTGCTCGAAGGCCGGAAGCCCCGCCGGAAATTCGAAGTGTACGCCGGCGTCGTCGGGGATCGAGCCGAAACAGTTGGTGGCGACGGGCATCCGCTACCATGGGAGTTCTTTCCCATGTCGCGTAATCTCAAAGTAGTTGTGACCGGCGGCGCAGGCTTTATCGGCTCCTGTTTCGTGCGCCTCGGCATCGCCGAAGACTGGTTTGCGCGTATAGTCAACGTGGACAAGCTCACTTACGCCGGCAATCCCGAGAATGTGCAGGCGGTGGCGGAGGATACTCGGTACCGCTTCGTTCGCGCCGATATCTGCGACGCGTCGGCCATCGACACCGTTGTTGTCGAAGAGCGACCCGACGCCATCGTTCACTTCGCCGCGGAGTCGCACGTGGACCGCAGCATTCTTTCGCCTGCGCCGGTGGTCGATACCAACATTCGCGGCACATTCACCCTGCTCGAAGCGGCACGAAAACACGGCGTCAGCCGTTTTGTGCATGTCTCCACCGACGAGGTCTACGGCAGTCTCGAGCCGCCCGCCGAGGCGGACGAAAGCTATCCGCCGAATCCCAGCAGCCCGTATTCGGCAACGAAGGCCGGGTCCGACCTGCTGGCGCTCGCCTATTCGAAGACATACAAGCTTCCGGTGGTGGTTACGCGCGCGTCCAATAACTATGGGCCGTATCAGTTTCCGGAGAAGCTGATTCCGCTCATGATTTCCAACGCGCTGGCGGCCCGCAGGCTGCCCATCTACGGAGACGGGCAGCAGGTGCGCGACTGGTTATACGTCGAAGATCACTGCCGCGCCATACGAACCGTGCTCGAGGAAGGCCGGGCCGGTGAGGTCTATAACATCGGAGGAAGCCGCTCGCTCACGAATCTCGAAGTCGTACGAATGATTCTGGACGCCACCGGCCGTGGCCCGGAACTTATCGAATCTGTCACAGACCGGCCAGCACATGATCGCCGCTACGCTCTCTCGAGCGAGAAGCTCATGCGAGAAACCGGATGGGCGCCCCGGGTCGGTTTCGAAGATGGCTTGCGCCGCACCATCGACTGGTATATCGCCAACGAGGGCTGGCTGCAGCGCGTGCGGTCCGGCGAGTATCTTGCCTGGTACGAGCGGAATTACGAACGTCGCGGCGCTCAGGGCTGAGCCGGGTAAATCGCGGCAAAGTGGCCGTGGAGACGTTCATCAGCGAACGATGCGACGTCGCGGTACCCGGTCAGAGTGGTTCGCGGGAAATAGTAGTGCACGGTCGGCACGTAATCCTGCGGGATGAGCAGTGTCTTGTCGGCCAAACGATTCTGCGCCACCCAGGCGAGGATCGCGCGCGCTTCCGTCGCCTCTCCGAGAGGCCGCGTATGCAGCCACAGCGCGCGAGTCAGGAACAGCCCACAGCAGAGCACGCCGACGGTTACAGCGGCCCGCTTGCGCGCCCCGAGGAGGCCAGCAACAACCGCCGCGGCGAACACGTCCAGCGCCGGCATGAACGGCAGTGAATAGCGCGGCGCATCGGCATTGACGCGGAAAACCGCCGCGATCATGAGCACCGAAAACACCGCGAACGGGACCAGCGACGCGCGCAGAGGTTTGTCCACACGCAGGTAGACCACGACCGCGGCCAGCACGAGCGCCCAGGCGACCGGATCGTGCGCAAAACGAAGCAGCCAGCTTTGCGTGATGGTGAGATCGCTGCCCCAGGCGTGACGGCGAAACACGGCCAGATACGCCATGAACAGGTATGCCTTGGCCGCAGACAGCTTTAGCAGCCCTCCGGGCCAGACCAGCAGGATCGTACCGAGCAACAGGACGACCCATTTCAGGTGAAAGCGCCAGTCAGCCTGCAATTCGCGCCGCCGGAAATGGCCACACACCAGCAGGGTGAGGATCGGCACGAACGCCACTTCCATGGTGCAGAACGCCAGCGCGCAGCAGATCACCGCGCCGTACCAGAATCGCCGTTTTCCGGTGATCATGACGTGCGCCAGAAAAAACAACGCCGCCAGGCACCACAGGGCGAATAACTGGTGCGGCGCGATTTCCAGCGAGCGCAGCACCGTGTCGCTCCACAAATACATCGCCGACGCCAGCACTGCGCCGGCCACCGCCGTTTCCGCGGGAAGCAGGCTCACGCAGCCGAGATAGATCAGTAACCCGCCAATCGCCGGAAATACAAGCTGCAAGCCGCGCATGAGCTGCTCCGACGAATGCAGCGGCTGGGTCGCGTCGAGCCAGTAAAAATAGACCGGACCGTGCCAGTGCCGGTAAAAAACGATGTCGTTGCTGTTCCGCACCACCGCGGAGAGCGACTGCTGCTCGTTCTTCTGCGTTCCGCCGTGCAATCCCAGCCGCAGAAACTCGCGGAACGGCAGGGTCGGCGTGTCCGTGTAATTCGCGGCCCAACCGAGCGACGACGCCCACATATAATCGGCCTCGTCGTAGATATACGGCCAGCTCGGGACTTGACGCCACGCCAGCAGAGCGAAGACCGCGTACACGAACAGCAGCCCGAAGACGTGCCTCAAACGTGCTCACCGTGGCGCATCGCTTATTCAGTTTATAAGACCTCGCGCGGCGCGTGAGATGATCGAATCTTGTGACCGGTTTACCCGATTACGACCGCTCGCAGTGGCAGGCCGAAGCGGAGTTCTTCGACCGCAAAGCCGCCGAACAGCAAGTAGCGCCGCTCGATCCTCGGATCGTGCAGCGCTATGCGCATCCGGCCGGTCCCTGGCACATCGATTTCTGCTTTCGGATGGCGGGCGATCTTCGCGGCAAAACGGTGCTGGATGTCGGCGCCGGACTCGGCGAAAACTCTCTGGTGCTCGCCGCTCTCGGCGCTAAGGTCACGGCTCTGGACATTTCGTCCGGCTCGCTTGAGGTGCTTACCAGGCGCGCCCAGCTGAGCGGCCTCGCCGATCGGATCACGACCGTCTGCAGCCCGCTCGAGGCATGGGATTCGAAGGAGACGTTCGATCTGGTCTGGATTGATTCCTTTTTGCACCATGTAATCCCGAATCTCCCTTTCGTACTCGGGAAGATCCGCGACCGGCTCAACCCCGGTGGGCGATTGATCGTAGCCGAACCGTTCTCGCCGCGCCTGCTGCGGACCCTGCGCATGGCCCTTCCCATCAGCACTAACGGAACCCCGGGCGAGCGGCCGCTGAACAGCACGGAGATCAATATCATCCGTCGCTGTTTCCAGGGAGCGCATACGCGCTATTTTCTGTTCCTGAGCCGGTTCCAGCGGTTCTTCCCTTTCGCCAGTTCGCTGGCCGGTCTGGATGCGGCGCTGCTGCGCGCGCCTGGAATCCGGAAACTCGGCGGCTACATCGTCATTTGGACGTAAGCAGCTTCTCGAAGGCGTCTGCCACCGCATCCCAGGAGTAGCGGCTCGATACCAGGTCGCGTGCCGCACCGGAGATGCGCCCCGCCTGTTCCTGCCTTCTGAGCAGTGAGATGCAGGCATCCGCGAAGCCGGCCGCATCGTCGGCAAGAAGGATGGTATCGCCGTTCCTGACATCCAGTCCTTCAGCGCCTATGGTTGTCGATACCACGGGCGTGCCGGCGGCCATGGCCTCGTAAATCTTGATGCGCGTGCCTCCGCCGATGCGCAGCGGCACGATAGCGGCGCGGGCGCCCCAAATCCACGGCCGGACATCCGGTATGGTGCCGGTAACGGTGATTCCCGAATCGCGGCGGGCCAGTTCCTGAATTTCCGCCGCGGGCCGCCGCCCGGCAACGGCCAGGGTGCATTCCGGCACATGCTTCCGGATCAGCGGCAGGACCTCATTTGCAAACCAGAGCGCCCCGTCGATGTTCGGCATCCAATCCATCGATCCAACAAACACCAGGTCCGTTTTCGCGTCCACCTGCTCGGGTCTGCGGAAACAGTCGGTATCGACGCCGGTCGGGACCGCGCTGACGCGCGCCGCGCCGTATTCCCGCCGCATGATCTCGGCATCCTGTTCGGAAACCGCGATAATCGATCCTACTGAGCGGCATACTTCGCGTTCGAATCGCTCCATCCGCCGTGCCTGGAGCCCGATGTAGGCCCGTTGCAGCGGGTTATTCGCCTGCGCCAGACGGCGCTGCCAAATAAGCGCCTCGACATTGTGCTGGAACAGCGTCACCGGGGCCAGGTCGGGAATATTGGCGGCGGGGAAAAGAAAATCGCAGACAACGGCATCGAACTTTTGCCGCGCCAGCAGGGCATGGAGCTGGCGCCGCATCGCGCGCGAACGAAACCTGCTAACGGCGACGGGAACCCGGTCGAACAGCCCGCGCGCCAGTTGCCCTGCGAACGCCAGGGACGTCTTATCCGGAACGACGTGCTCCACCGCGTACCAGCGCGACGAGTACTCGCCTGCGCGCCTGGGACCTTCGTCTTCGCCCGGCTGCTTCAGCCCGATGTAGTGCACCTCGTGTCGGCGATGCAGCCGTTTCAGGGTCTCGAGTGTTCGGATCTGGCCGCCGCGGTCCGGTGGGTGAAGAAAATCGGACTTCACCCAGAGCAGCTTCATACCGACGACGCCTGCAGCGAAGACCAGCGCTCGCGCCTGCCGGTGAGGAAGACATCGCCCCACACCTGCAGATTGATGAGCCGCCACAGCCGGTCGGTCGCGTCCTCCGCGCCTGAGCGATGGCGGATAATCAAATCCTGCACGTGTGGCACGTTCAGGTGTGCGGCAATCAGGCCGTCTGAATCCGACAGCGCCTCGAGCAGAGGCCGCGCTGCGTCGTCGAGCAGCCATTTCCGTACCGGAGTGGGAAATCCCATCTTCTTCCGGTACACGATCTCGCGCGGCAGGAGGTCCTCCACCGCCTTCTTGAAAACGGATTTCTGTTCGCCCCCTCGGATCTTCAGCGCGTCCGGAATTCTCGCCGCGAACTCCACGAAGGTGTGATCGAGAAAAGGCACGCGACTCTCGATGGAAGCGGCCATGCTCATCTGATCCTGTTTCATGAGCAGCTCCACCAGGTAAGTCTTCTGATCGGCATACAGCATCCGCGCCAGCGGCGACATGCCCGCAGCCGCGTTCCAGTAGCTGAGATAATTCCCATACACTTCTTCGGGGGGCGATGGCAGCAGTTTCTGCTGCTCCTCCCGCGAGAACGCGCAGTAGAAGTTATCGAGAAACAATGACTCGACAGCCGGTTCGCGGCCCACGAACGTGTGCCGGATGCGCCGCCGCAGGGAGGCTTTCAACAGGGGGGTGGTGGCCAATTGCTGTCGGAGCATCCCCGCACCGGGCACGGCATTCCACGCCCGCGCCGCGCGGCTGTTCAGCAGGTTCCAGCGATACCTTTCGTACCCGCCGAACAGTTCGTCGCTGCCCTCCCCGGTGAGCACTACCTTGACCTGCTCGGAGGCGAGTTTCGAGACGAAATACAGCGATACGCTCGACGGCCAGGTGATCGGCTCATCCTCGTGCCATATCAGGGTGGGCAGCGCGCCGAAAAACTCGTCCATTCCGACTACGATTTCGCGATGCTCGGTGCCTATGGCGGTCGCAACCTGAGCTGCGTAGCTCAGCTCGCTGAACTGCGCCTCGCGGTAACCCACCGAGAATGTCTTCACCGGACCGTCGGCCATGCGCCGGATCAGGGCGGCAATCGCGCTCGAATCGACGCCGCCGCTCAGAAACATGCCGAGCGGCACATCGCTCATCAGGCGCATGCGGACCGTTTCTTCCAGGCGCCGCCGCGTCTCCGCTACCCAGTCGGTTTCCTTCCATCCGCGCTCTACCCCGCTGCCAAACGCGTCGCGCACGTCCCAGTAGCGCTGGATCCGCGGTTCGGGGCTGATGGCGCCCAGCTCTAGCGTCAGATGATGCCCGGGCATAAGCTTGCGAATGCCCTGAAACAGAGTTTCCTCGCCGCTCGTATAGCCGAAGGCCAGATATTCGGGCAGGGCATCCTGGTTCAGCGCGGCGCCAACCTCCGGATGCGCCAGCAATCCCTTTATCTCCGAAGCGAAGGCGAACAGGCGGCCGTTCCAGAAGTAATAGAGCGGCTTGATGCCGAGGCGGTCGCGAGCGCAAAACAGGGTTCGCTTCTCAGCGTCCCAGATGGCGAAGGCGAACATGCCACGAAAAAGCTGAAGGCAGCCGGGTCCATGCTGCTCGTACGCATGAACGATGGTTTCGGTGTCGCAGCGCGTCACGTAGCGGTGGCCCGCGCGCTCCAGCGCCGGACGGATATCGGCGTGGTTGAAGATCTCGCCGTTGTAAACGATGATCTGGGAGCCGGTCTCATTCGTCATCGGCTGATGGCCGCCGGCGACGTCGATAATGCTCAGCCGCCTGTGCCCCAGCGCGACATGCTCATCGGCGAAGCAGCCGAAATCATCGGGACCCCGGTGACGGATCGCCGCAGCCATGCGCCGCACCGTCTCCTCGGAGCCGGCAGGGCAGGGCTGTACCGAGGCGAACCCCGCGATCCCACACATAACATTCAGTGTAGCGGGCGGACCGCTCAGTTGCGGACGCGAAAGGTCAGCTTCGTCGCGGCGGTCCAGCGGAGGACGTCCGGTACCTCGGCGTCAATCCCGTTTTCACGGAAGTACTGTTCGGCGGCTTCGGCGGCGAGGGAGCGAGCTTCCTCTTCGTTCTCGGCCACGATGGTGCAGACCGTGGGCGAAGGGCCGAGCAGGCGCACGGTCCACTCCTCGGGCTGGTCTGAGCGGCTGAGCGTCAGCCAGTAGTCCGCGCCGAGTTTTGCCGATTGGGTCTGAACCTGGTCGTCCGCCATTTTCCAGTTGCCCTGTACCATTGTCTATCGAGTTGATAAGCCGCTGCGGCTTACGGTTACAAAAATTAACCGTGAGTGAGAATTTCCGCAGGTGTTGCCGTTCCGGTACCCGGTTTCATGACGGTAATGGAAGCGACAAGGTTCCCGAAATGCGCGGCGGCCAGCGGATCGCCGGTCAAAGCAAGCATTAGCGCGGCGCCGGCGTTGAAGCTGTCCCCGGCGCCGCAGATGTCCACCGGATGTTCGATCCGGCGCGCCGGAGCGGCGGCGACGCCCCGATCGGTGTAAACAGATGCGCCCTCGCCGCCGCGCGTAACCACCACAACCGGCGACTGCGTATGGCGCCGTAACGCTTCCGCGTCTTTGCCATGTCCGATGCGCGCGCAGGCCTCTTCCAGTTCCTGCTCGTTCAGCTTCAGCACTACCCCGCGGAAATGCTCGGCCCGCGCCCGCGAATCCACCCAGACCGTCTTCCTCACCCTGGAGATCGCCTTTCGCAGCGCTGGCGTGACCGTCGCGCCCACCGCAACTTCAGCCTGATCGGACACGATCACCACGTCGAAGTCTCCGGCGATGTCCGTGAATCGCTCGACCAGCTGCGCCTCCACTTCGTCGGGCAGGTCGCGATCGCGAATAAAATCGACGCGGGGCAGATCTTCAGCGCCGCTATTGCGGTTGATCAGTTTTGTATATGTGAACGTCAGCAGCCGAGGCACAGTGAGCAGCGCGCCATCTTCGATCCCGCGCGCGCGGAGAGCGCGCCGCAGCTCATGTCCGTGGCCGTCGGCGCCCACAATCCCGAGCACCGCCACACGCCCGCACCCAAGCGCAGCCAGGTTCGAGGCCACCGTTCCGGCAGCTCCCGGCGTGCACTCGACCGACGTAACGGCAATCCTCGGAATCCCGGTCTCACGCGATGGCTGAGCGAAATCCGGCTCATAAGCGCACCACCGATCCAGGCAAACATCGCCGGCCACCAGGGCCGAAAGCCGTGGAAATGCCCCCAGCGCCTCTTCGACGGTCATGTACTCCAACATACAGCCCTGGCCGCGAAAAACCGTGGCCGCCGCACAATGCGGGAGAAATGCGGATGCTGTGATCCACCAACAAAAGGGGCACGGCACGTCCTGCAGGCCGGGAGTAACTGTCATGTGTAACTGTGATCCGGGCGGCCGCTACACCGCCGCTGAGTTGCGCGAGATGCTGGGGTCAGTGGGCGAAAACGTAGCCATTAATCGATCCGTCATCTTCTACGCGCCCCGGCGCATTCATATCGGCTCCAACGTGCGCATCGATGGCTACGGCATCCTGAGCGCCGGCTCGCGAAACGACGGGCCGCCGCGCATCGTCATTGGAGATCACGTCTACATCGCGCCGCAGGTGCTGCTGCTCGGCGACTCCGCGGACATCCGCATAGATTCGTTCAGCACCATAACGGCGGGGACGGTCGTTTACACCTGCACAGACGACTATACCGGCGGCGCCATCGGCAATCCCACCGTGCCATTTTGCTATCGCAACGCGCGGACCGGCGACGTCGTCCTCGAGCGCCACGCCCTGGTCGGCGCGCGCAGCATTATTATGCCCGGAGTAACTCTTGGTCTCGGCTCCGCGGTGGGAGCGCTCAGCTTTGTCAATTGCAACGTTCCGGAGTTCGCTGTTGTTGCCGGAGCGCCGGCGCGGGTAATCAAACAGCGGGACCGGCGCCTCCTCGATCTGGAAAGGCAGTTTCTTCAGGAAGCGGCGCAGCCGGCGTGAAGATTCGAACGAAACGAACGCGCCCCAATATCGCCGCCGCCGCGGCCGAGCAGGCGTGCGTGCTGGCAGGCGACCAGAACTTCAGCGCCGCCGTAGTGTGCCTGCGGCGAGCGCTCGGGACAACAGAAGCGACCCGCATTTCGGACCCGGTTCAGGAATGCGCCATTCTTCTGGAACGGCTGGCACGGATGCGCCCGGACTGGAGCGGCGGTCAGTATGCCCTTGGATGCGCATATGAGCGGCTCGGCGACCGGAGCCAGGCTCGAGTGCATCTGCGCCGGGCGCTCGAACTGAATGCCTCGCAGAAGGCCCCCATACACGCCATCCTGGCGCGAATGCTGTGGGCCGAAGGCAAGTGGATGGAGGCGCTGGCCGAGACGGATCGCGCGCTCGAGGTGAATGCCTCCAACATGCTGGCCCACGCCGTTCGCGGCCGATGTCTCTCCGCCATGGGACGCATCCCCGAAGCAATCGAGTGCAATCGACGCGCCCTTGCCGTTCAGGCCAAACGAGAGATTCACAGCTACCTGCTGTTCGAGATGAACTACGCCGCCGAGACAACTCCCGAGGCGCTTTATGCGGAAGCGTGCCGCTGGAACCAGCTATATGCGGCGCCGCTGGCCGGCCGCATTCGGCCACATAATAACAGCCCCGATCCGAGTCGGCGGTTGAAGATCGGCTATGTCTCACCCGATCTGTATCAGCACGCGGTGATGAAATTCCTGCTGGGTGTCCTGAAGCACCACGATCGGTCGCGGGTCGAGGTGTTCGCATACGCCACAGGAACGCACTCGGACGAATATACCCAGCGCGTGCGCACGTTTGTCGATCAGTTCCGGCCGCTGCCCGAGGCTGATGGCTCTACCGTTGCCGACAAGGTGAGGGAGGACCGCATCGACCTGTTGATCGATCTGGCCGGCCACACCATGGGCAGCGCCTATCTCGCGTTTGCGGAGAAGCCCGCTCCCGTGCAGATTTCCTGGATGGGGGCGCTCAGCACCACGGGCATGCGCACCATGGATTATTTTCTCGGGGATGCCTGGATGCCGTGTCCGGGAACCGAACACCTGTTTACGGAGCAGGTTTATCGCCTCCCCAGGGTCTTCTGTTCGTACCATCCCTTCGAACAGGTTCCGGTCTCGCCATCACCCTGCCGCGAAAGAGGGTACATCACCTTCGGATCCTTTAACGCGCCGCGTAAGATCACCAGGCAGGTCGTCAAGCTGTGGTCCACCATCCTGCATCTTGTCCCCGGCAGCCGGCTGATGCTCAAGTACCGGACGCTCGAGATGCAGTTAGTGCAGGACTACTTCCGAAATCAATTCGCCGAGGATGGAATCGGACCCGAACGGCTTATCTTCGCCGGCGCCTCGCCCGCAGTGGAGTACATGAAGGCATACGCCGAGATCGACGTAGCCCTGGACCCCTTTCCATACAACGGCGGGAGCACCAGCCTGGACACCGTATGGATGGGCGTGCCGCTGGTTACGCTGAGCGGGCGTTTGCCGGTCCAGCGCGCCGGCGCGTGCATCCTGCACAGTATTGGGATGCCCGATCTCATCGCGGAGACTCCGGAGCAGTACGCGAGCATTGCTCTGTATCTCGCGCAAGCGGCGCGCCAATTACCGGAACTGCGGTTGAACGTGCGCCGCGCGCTGGCGGCATCGCCGCTCATGGATGATCCCGGCATGGCGCGGGGTCTGGAGAATGCGTACCGCGATCTGTGGGAGCGGTGGTGCGCCAGCCGGTAATGGAACTGACTGGGTACGCCCATCGCGACTATGCTCGTTCACTTGCTGAATTCGGCGTGCCGCTGGAACTGCCGGCCAGCGGTGGCTGGCTGCTGCGGAGACCCATCGGCGATACGGGTTACAGCGATGCCATGGGCCCCTACCCGCTGTTCTGTTGTCAGAACTGGAGCGGTCTGCGGGCGGACCTGGACGCGCTGGCGCGCGATCTGGTCAGCGTCGTCCTTGTAAGCGATCCCTTCGGAAAATATGACGAAGTCCTGCTGCGGTCCTGCTTCGATCATGTCGCGCCGTTTAAAACCCACTTCGTCATCGACACTCGGCGGCCCGGAGCGTGTGGCAAAGCCGATCACCGCCGCCGCGCGCGCAAGGCGCTGCGCCATGTCTCCGTCGAGATCTGCGCCGACCCGGCTGGTCGCCTGGCCGAGTGGGTCTCGCTTTACGACCAGTTGATTCGCCGCCACACGATCATCGGCATTCAGGCGTTCTCTCTCGAATCGTTTCGTCGGCAGTTCGCCGTCCCCGGTTTGACTTTTCTGCGCGCGCTGTCGCAGGAGGGCGAATGCATCGCCGGACAGCTCTGGTACGCGCACCGTGAGGTGGCCTGCTACCACCTCGGCGCATCGAATAGCCTCGGATATGAATACGGCTGTTCCTATGCCCTGTTCAGCGCGGCAATCGACTCCTTTCAGGGGAAAGTCCGGTGGCTGGACCTCGGCGGGGGCGCGGGATATACCGACCGCGATGACGGCCTCACGCAGTTCAAGCGCGGTTGGTCTAACGATACGCGTCCAGTATGGCTTTGCGGGCGGGTGTTGAACATGGAGCGATATATCGAGCTGACCGCGTCCGCCCGCGCCGAGCACGCGTGTTATTTTCCGGCGTACCGCTGTCCGCACACGGGCTGATCAGCGCCTGCTTGAGCGCACCGACAACTTTCTGCACCTCTCCTTCGCCCATATCCGGAAAATGCGGCACTCCCAGCACTCGCCCGCCGAGGTCGTCGGTAATCGGCAGCGGACCGCGCGGACACTCGGCAAAAGCAGGCTGCACGTGGCACCCGCGACCCCACCATGCGCGCGTTTCGATGTTCTCGCGAAGCAGTCTCCCGGCCATGATTTCGGCGGAATTCTGCGGCAGCACAACGCTGGTCGTGCCGGTGGCCCAGCCATCGCCGTACTCGGGCTGAAGCGATGACGGAGCAGCCGCGCTAATCCAGCGCCGATACCACCCAGTGATGCGCATGTGGCGTGCCCGGATCAGCGGCCAATCGTCCAATGCGGCCAAAGCGACGGCCGCGTGATATTCACTCATCTTGGCGTTCATGGCCGGCATCAGGGCGGAACGCGATCCATGGAACCCGAAGTTGCAGCATGCGCGAATGCGGTCCAGCAGCCGGCGATCGGTGGTGGCAATGAACCCGCCTTCGCCGGCGCCAAGAATCTTGGTAGCGTGCAGACTGACCACCGAGGGAATCCGGCTCGGCCGGACGGTGTCGAAACCCGCGGCGGCGTCGATGACCACAGCGATCCCGGTTCGGTCCTCGAACGCCTGCCACGCCTCGACATCGAGCGGAGCGCCGAATGGCGAGACCACCACGACAGCGCGCACCTTCGCACGCACGTGTTTGATACTGTCGGCGAGCCCGGCGGGATTCAGCGCCCAGGTATCGCGGTCCACGTCGTGAAAGTAGGGGACGAGCCCCGCTCCCCGGATCGCATGCGGCGTGGCGACGAAAGTCCAGGACGGGACGATGCAGTACGAACCCTCCTCCACCTCGCGGGCCAGCAGCGCCGCAGTGATCCCGGCAGTCGCGTTTGCCACGGTCACAACGCCCGTCTCCGGCATACGCAGGTGAGCGCTGAGGCGCTCCTCGAGCTGGCTTACGAGCGGGCCGTGGTTTGAGTACCACTGCCGCCGATCGATCTCCTGCAGGTACGCGAGAATTTCAGCGGCCGAGGGCAGCCTGGGCCGCAGCACCGGGATGAACTCCGCGACGGTGCGCTGGCGTGCCGGAATTTCGGTCCCACGGATCGGAACAGCAGCCAGCGCCTGAGAGCTGAGTCCGCCGGGCATGTGCTGGCTTGCCATCGTTCCCCAGACAGCTCATCGACCGATTCCTGACCTTCATCGAGATTTCCGGCAACCGCGCCGGGAATATGCCTCAATCGTGCACGGGATACCGCCGCAATCCGCTGATGACAATGGCGATCAGGAAATTCGCGCACAGCCCCAGGAACCCAGCGCTCCAGCCGAGGTAAGGATCGCGGCCGCTAAGTATCAGCAACGTGGCGATCGCGATTCCCGCGACAAGGCCCGCGAATACCCCCACCGTCGAGGCGCGGTTCCAATAAAGGCCGAGCACGACGCCGGGGAAAAATTGTGTCACCCCCGCATAGCCGAGCAGCAGCAGCGATACCAGCGTCGATGAGCTGTAAATTGCGAGCCACAGGCTGACGAGGCTCAGCACCACGACCATCGCGCGCGCCAGCCTCGCCACCTGGGCGTCCGCCATAGCCGGCGCGAATATAGGGCGCCACAGATTCTTTGCGAACAGAGTGGCGGCCGTAAGCACGAGAATCGCCGCCGGGACCATGGCTGTGAGCGCGCCTGCGCCGCCGATTAGACCCAACAACCACGGCGGGAAGCTCCTGCGCACTACCGTCAGCAGGGCAAGGTCGCCGTTGGCCAGCCCCGGCACGATCAGAACAGCCGAGAAGCCGGCGAAAACAATGAAGGCGAGTGAGATGGTATAAAGCGGCATTACCACGGCGTTGCGTCGCAGCGTATCGCCGCTCTTTGCGGTAAAAGAGCTGGCGAACGCGTGCGGCCACATGTAAGCGCCCATCGACGTCAGCAGAACCGTGGTGATGTACCACGTATGACCGAGGTTCTTCGTCGCGCCGGGCATGGTCAGATGCGCGGGTCGGGCATGAGTGACCGCCGTGAACATCGGGCCGATGCCGCCGAAGTACAGATATGGAATGCCCACGCCGATCGCGACCGCGGCGATCAGCATCATCCCGTCTTTGAGAATGCTGACCCACGCCACCGCGCGAATCCCGCTGGCAAGAACGAACGCGGCCAGCAGGGCAACTGAAATCACCATCGCGGGGGTGCGGCCAATCCCGCCGAAACTGGCGATCGATACGATAATCCCGAGTCCGGTGACCTGCAGCTGAAAGTACGGCAGCAGGCAGACAACACCGACGATGCATACAAAGGCCGACAGGTACTTATCGCCGTACCGGACGCTGAAAAAATCGGGCTGCGTTTGCATCCCGAACCTGCGGGCAACGCTCCAGAGCTGCGGCAGCACGAAAAACGAGACAACGAACGCAAGGGGCAGATACGCCAGCACGTAGAGCGTCGGGCCTCCGCGCGAGTAAGCCCAGCCGCTGGCGCCGAGGAAGGCGAATGTGGTGTACACCTCGCCCGCCATCAGCAGGTAAACGACGATGACGCCGAACCCGCGGCCGCCCACCGTCCACTGTTCGAGATCCATTTTTCGCCGCATCCCGGCAAGGAAGCCGATCGTGGTCCCAACCGCGACAAGGCCGAAGATCGTTGTCAGAGCGACGGCGCTCGGGCTCATTCCCGTCCGCGGTCCTTCTCCCGGCGCGTCTCGAGGCGGTATGCACCCCACAAGCAGACGGAGCAAAGCGCGATCCAGCCCACAAGCCAGACCAGATTGAACGGAATGCCGCCGATTCTGGGCTCCACCCGGTCCCATAGCGCGACAGAGAAACACATCCCGCCGAACGGAACAAGAGCGAGGAGCAGGGCTCCGAGCGATGGCTTCGCCGCCGGCTCCATAACGGTCCAGCGTAGCAGGCAAAGCAGATGAACACGGATCCGCGTTTCTCCGTGTTCATCTGTGCTAAATGTTCTGCCTGTAGCTACACCGCTGCCTGGGCCCCGGCCTTCGGCTGGATGTTCTGGTTCACGTTGAAGAAGTTTGCCGGGTCGTACCTGGCTTTAATCCGCGCCAGCTTCTCGTAATTGCCGCGGTACGTGGCGCGGATCCGATCCTCGCCTTCGCCGTCCATCATGAAGTTGATGTACGCGCCCCCGGCGCTCCAGGGATGCAGCGCTTCCCAGTAGTCGCGCGCCCACGCGGTGATCCGGTCTTTGTTGGCCGGATCGGGATCCACGCCGACGATCACCTCGCTGAATACCGCATCGCGATAGGCGAACGGAGTATCGTCACCGCGGACCCGGTGGGCCGCCCCGTTAATCGGATAGAGATGCATGGTGGAGTGCAGTGTCGGCAGCAGCATCCCGTGACGAATGTGCAGGTCGATCGCCTCATCACGCAGCTCGTTGACGAAATCCGATTTCCAGTACCACTGCAGTCCCGGCGGATACAACGCATCGAACATGCTGTTCAGGACCGGGAAGGGCATGGGCCCGAAAAATTCGAACGCCGGCCGCCGAAAGCTGCGCAGCGGCGCGAGGATCTCGTTCGCCTTTTCCATCGGGCCGTTGTAGCACCACACCAGGCCGCACATTTTCTTAAAGTGCAGCGCTTCCGGAAAAGGCGGCCCCGGCGGAACCGTGAGAAAGGCGAAGAAGCCGTTAATCTCTTCCGGAGCGTTCGCGATAAACTCGCGAAACCACTTCATGATGTCGGCCGTTTGCTCCAGGTCCCAGAGCATCGGCCCCGCCGATACCGTATGCACGGGGTGCGCCTGGAACAGAAACGACGTGACCACGCCGAAGTTCCCACCGCCCCCGCGGATGGCCCAGAACAGATCCGTATTCTCTTCCGCGCTCGCTACCATGAACCTGCCGTCGGCCAGCACGACATCGGCGGAAAGCAGGTTGTCGATTGTCAGGCCGTACTGCCGCGTGAGGTATCCGATGCCGCCGCCCAGCGTCAGGCCACCGACGCCCGTCGTCGAAATAAAGCCGCAGGGGACCGCCAGCCCGAATGCGTGCGTGGCGTGGTCCACCTCGCCCCAGGTCGCGCCGCCGCCCACGCGGACCGTCCTCGCGCCCGGATCGACGTGCACATTCCGCAACGGCGAGAGATCGATCACCAGGCCGTCATCGCATACCCCAAGCCCGCCGGCGTTGTGACCGCCGCCGCGCACCGAGACGCGGAGATCGTTCTGGCGCCCGAACTGAATGGCCGCCATCACGTCGGCCACATCCGTGCATTTCACGATCAGGCGCGGCTTGCGGCTGATCATTCCGTTGTAGACTTTGCGTGCTGCCTCATACTGCGCATCGGTGGGTTCGATCAGCTCACCGCGAAGCTGAGCTTTGAATTGAGCGATAGCTTGTGCTTCCATTCGATTCTCCTCCCGAGATCGGATGTGACCATTTGGCCATGAGAGGCGTTCGAAAACCGTTCTGTGCCGGGCGCTGCTACCGTTCGGCCGCGTTCGAGCGAAGCTCGCGAGTGATATCCAGGTCACGGAGACGATCCGCGGCGCGAAGCTCAAAAAGACGCGCGCCGGTGGTTCGGGCAACGGCGACGGCGTTTCGGTAGCTCGCCGCGGCTCCCGCCGCATCTCCCCCGCTGCGCAGCACATCGCCATGCAGCCGGTGCAACTCCGGTACGTACCACAACTCGCCGTTTTTGCTTGAGAACGCAAACGCGCTGGCTACGTTTGCCAGCGCTTCGCCCCGTTGCCCGCCCAGAGCATGCGCTTCCGCAAGCAGGCCGTAGTAGAAGGGCAGGCGCAATTCTGCGCCGCTCGCTCGAAAGGACTCGAGCCCTCGCCTGAGTTGCGCCACGCCGGCCGCGGCATCTCCTTCCAGGGCCATCGCCCAGCCCGTCAGCATCTCCGCCCACGCCAGGTAATACACGAAACCGTGCTTGCGGCAGATTGCCAGGGCTTCCCTCGCGCGGGTCAGCGCCTGCCGCCCGTCCTGCCGAAAGGCGTCCAGCATTGCCGCATAATCCAGCGCGATGGCGAGGCTGAAAGGATGCGACAGGTCGTTCGCCAGCGCGATGGCTTCGCGGCTTCTCGCCTCCGCCTGTTGAGCATCTCCCATCATGCAAAAGACATGCGACAGATACGAACGGCAAAACACCTCGACATTCGGTCCGGCGAACAACGCCAGCGCGGGGTGCGACCCGCTGCCATATGCCGGCATAGCCTGCTCGACGTATTCTTTGGAGCGCTCGAGGTTTCCTGTATGAAACAGGCTCGCCCCCAGCAGAAAACCAGCCGCGGTGGTGAGCGCCGCAATGCCTTCGTTTCTGGCCTGTTCGGCGCACTCCCGCGCCAGTATCTCCACCTGCGAAAAATGGCCGCACACGATATGGAACAGCCACGCGCCGCTCAACAGAGAGAAAACGTGTTTTCGGTCCCCCGAACGCCGCGCCAGCAGCAGACCCCGCTCGTACGTTTCACCAACTTCTGGCATGCTGTAGCCGCGCGTCCTCACGAGGGCCGGACCGAGCATCACCAGAAGTTCGAGCTCCTGCGCGTCGCGCTCCGCCGTTTCCGGGAACTCACGGCAGAGCCGCAAAGCGCGCCGGATCAGGTCTGCTGCTTCGGCATCGGCAAAACGGTAGCTCGCGACGGAAGCCGCCTCGCTGTAACACCGGATCGCCTCAGTCGGCATTCCCGCTGCTTCGTAGTGCGCGGCGAGCGATCCGCTGATGCCGCCGATGTTCGCGGCGTTGAGTTCCTCCAGCGCCCGCGCGATGCGCCGATGCAGGGATCTCCGGCGGACGGGGTTCAGTTCCGCGTACGCTGTTTCGCGCAGGAGATCGTGCGTGTAATCGTATGACTCCGCGCCCCGTCCTTCGATGATGCGGCGCTCCCACAGTTCCTCCAACGCGCGGGACAGGCTGGCTTCATCCCAGTCGCTGGCCTTGGCAAGCAGGTCGAACGAAAATGGCCGCCCAATCGCTGCGGCGAGACCCGCCAGCTCGTAAGCAGGGCCGGACAATCGCGCCAGCCGACCGGCAATGACGGCCTGCACCCGTCCGGGGCTCGAACCCTCATCGTGAAGAGAGGCCCTCATGGTCTCAACGATGAACAGCGGATTGCCTTTCGTCGCGCCATACACGCGCTCGAGGAATTCCGGATCCTGCTCCGGACTCCCCAGCTGTAGTGCCAGCGCGGCAGTCTCTTCGGCGTTCAGTGGAGCGAGCAGCATCTCCGAAATCTGTCCCGATTCACGCAGGTCGCGAACCAGGCGGGTGAGCGGGTGATCGCGCCCGGTCTCCTCAGACCGTACGGTTCCAAGCACCAGCACGCCTTCAGCCGCGTCCGACCGAAACAGCGAATGCAGCCACTCGAATGAGTCCTGATCGCACCACTGCAGATCATCGATCGACAGCAGCAGCGGCTTTGTCGCGCTTCGAACCGTCGCGTTGAGAGCCTCATAGAAATGAAGCCGCTGCCAGCTCTCCGTCAGCGGCTGCGGCGATCCGGCCTCCGGATTCTCGGCCACAGTCTCCGGCAGGACTCGCGCCAGCTCGGCGCGTTGTGCACGGGAAAGCTTCGCGCGGGCGCGCCGGAGCGGCTCGGCCCGCAGCCAGTCCGCAATGGGTGCGTACGCAAGCTGGCCCTGCGCGAGATAGCAGCGAGTGCGGGCTCCGGCGCCGTGGCAAAACGTGAACAGCTCTTCCGCAAGCCGGGACTTACCAATTCCCGGTTCGCCGCCGATCAGAGCGAAACGCGCCGCGCCGGCGCCCACTCGATGCCAGCAGTCCCGCAACTGTTCCCATTCCGTTTTCCGGCCCACCAGAGGCATCGGCCGCTCCGCCGCCGACGGCGGCGGCGCCGGCGGGCTGCCCGCCTCCTCTTCCGATTTCAGCGCCTGCGCGAACAGCGCCTGCGTTGTCTTGTCGGGACTCACGCCGAGCTCCCGCTGCAGGGTTCGCATGCACTCGTGGTAAACACGCAGCGCGCTCGAGCGGTCGTGATTGCGGGTGTGCAGCCAGATCACAGTTTGGTAGTAACCCTCGCGAAGCGGATCGACCGCGATCAGCCTCGTCGCATGGCGGATGGCGGCGCCATATTCGCCCGCTCTTTCCAGCAGCGAGGTCAGACGGCTGAGCACGTCCGCGAAGCTCGCGCGCAACTGCGCCCGCCGGGGTTGCAGCCATTCGTCATATAATTCCGGCAGCAGATCGTCCTGATACAACCCGGCCGCCTCTTCGAGCGCTTCCCGGGCGGTATCAAAATGCCCTGCTCGCTCCGCATCTTCGGCCCGGGCCGCCGCGGCCTCGAACTCCGCCACGTCCGTCGTGCAGCTGCCAGCTCGCCACTGCACGTTCTGGTTATCCGTGCTTAGAAGCGAGTACTCCACCGGGAGCGCGCGGCGCAGGTGATGAAGCAGTTGCCTGAGGTTGGTGCGCGCCTGCGATTCACTCGACTCCGGCCACAGCAGATAGGCCAGCCGTTCGCGCGACTGCGGCGCATCACTGTGCAGCACCAGAAACGCCAGCAGTGACTTCAGCCGGTTCGTGTTCACGGACGTGAGCCGCTGCTCGTCCACGGTGACCCGCAGACCACCCAACAACTCGATGCGAATCCGCGCCACCCTGGAATTTTAGTTTAGAACGCAGGCGGTTGGTACAAAAACAGCACAAAATCCTTGTTATGGTGGGGCCACGCTGGGCTTGTGGAGCGGGCCTTACGCCCGCGAGATCGGGCAGGCAGCCCGTTTCGCCTCTCGTCGACGGCGACTCGTTTGGGCGACCGGGGGGCTTACGCGGCCACGCGCGGCGCCGAATGTGTCTCTCGGGCCGCGGGGGCTGATCGCGGTCTCCAGCGCCGCTGCCGCGACGGGAGTCGGGGTGCCCACGCCCTACTCTCTTGGCGCAATACCCAGAGCCTTCATCTTGCGATACAAATTACTCCGCTCCAGCCCCAGCAGCTCCGCCGTCCGCGTCACATTTCCCCGCGCCTCTTCCAGCTTGCGCAGAATGTAGTCGCGCTCGGCGGCGGCGCGCACCTCGTGCAGGCTGCCGAAACGTTCAGCCGTCCGATCGCCCGTTCGCCGCGCTGAATTCAGCGGAATGTGCCGGGCATCGACGCGCACCTGTGGATTCAGGATGACGATCCGTTCCATCAGATTGCGCAGCTCGCGCACATTCCCCGGCCAGGAATACTCGGTGAGCACCTCGGTCGCGTCCGGGGTGAGTTCCTTCGGCCTGCGATTGTACGCGGTCGTGAACTCGCGCAGAAAATGGTCCGCCAGCAGAGGGATGTCTTCGATGCGATCCCGCAATGGCGGCACATAGAACGGGATCACGTTGAGCCGGTAGAACAGGTCCTCGCGAAAATTTCCGCGCTCGATTTCGTCTTCCAGATTCTTGTTCGTGGCGGCGATCACGCGCGCATCGGCCGTGAGCGGCGCCCCGGCGCCGATGGGCTCGAAACGCTGTTCATCGAGCACGCGCAGCACCTTGGACTGCGTCCGCAGGCTCATGTCGCCCACTTCATCGAGAAACAGAGTGCCTCCGTCGGCCTTTTCGAACTTGCCGATTTTGTCCTCGGCCGCCCCGGGAAAGGCGCCGCGCCGATATCCGAACAGCTCGCTCTCGATCATGTCTTCCGGAATCGCGGCGCAGTTCACCTCCACGAACGCCTCCGCCGAGCGCGGGCTCAGGTTATGGATCGCGCGCGCCACCAGCTCTTTCCCTGTCCCGCTCTCGCCATAAACGAGCACGCGGCCGTTGGTGCCCGCCATGAGCGCCAGCTGCTGCCGGAGCGCCTTCATCGGCACGCTCTCGCCGATGATGTTCACCGGCTTGCGCCCCTCCTCGCGCAGCCGCTCCAGGTCGAGCTCCATGCGCCGCTGCTGCACCGCGTTTTTGACCACCACCGTGAGCTTGTCGATGGTCAGCGGCTTCTCGATGAAGTCGAAGGCGCCCAGGCGCGTGGCCCGCACTGCCGTTTCAATGGTTCCGTGTCCGGAGATGATTACAACTACCGGCCGGGTCGCGGACGGCAAACCGCGAATCGCGCGCAGTGTGTCCAGCCCGTCCATTTTCGGCAGCCACACATCCAGCAACACCAGCTCGTAGCTCTGGCGTCCGATCTCGGCCAGCGCCTCTTCGCCGGTCCCGACCGCCTCGGTGTGATAGCCTTCGTCCTGAAGCACGCCGGCCAGCGACTGGCAGATGAGCGGCTCGTCATCGACGATGAGGATGCGCGCGTGCCTCATGCCTTCGATTCCACCGGCCGGACCTCGTGCTCGATGCGCGCAGGCAATGGAATGTCGACGATGAAACGCGCCCCGCGGGGATGATTGTCTTCCACGCGAATCGCCGCGTCGTGATCGGTGATAATGCGATTCACGATCGCCAGACCCAGCCCTGTCCCCCGGCCTTTGGTCGAGAAATATGGCAGGAAGAGCTTCTCCTTGTCCTCCGCCGAAATCCCGCAGCCGGTGTCGGCAATGGTGAGCCTCACGGAATCGGCTTCCGTCACCGCGGTGCCGATCTCCAGCCGGCGGATATCGCCGCCCTGCATGGCGTCGGCGGCATTGTCCAGCAGGTTGACCACCACCCGCTTGAACTGCTCGGGATCGACATTCACCAGCGGCAGCTCGGCCGCCAGACGCTTGTCCACGCGCGTCCCATCAAGGCGCGTTTCGCAGACCGCGAGCGCGTTCTCCACCACCTCATTGAGGTCGGTTGGCGCCGGCTTCGCGGTCGGAAACCGGCTGAATTGCGAGAACTCGTCGATCAGCGTCCGCACCGTCTCTACTTCGCGCAGGATCGTGCCCGAGCACTCCGCCAGCACGCGCCGCGTGTCCTCGGGAGGCGCATTGCGCTTCAGTTGCCGGCCGATGCGGTCGGCGCAAAGCGCGATGGGAGTCAGCGGGTTCTTGATCTCGTGCGCCACACGGCGCGCAACTTCCTGCCAGGCAACCGCCTTTTGGGCGCGCAGCAGATCGCTGGTGTCTTCCAGCACGAGCACGAACCCCGAACGGCGGCTGCCTTCCAGCGCCGCGACCGTAGCCGACAGATGGAGGATGCCGCCGGCCGCCCGATGATCCAGCTGGCTCGCCGCCACGCCGGTGCGCCGCGCGCGTTTCATCAGATAACGAACCTCGGCGGCGTCCTCGGCGCTGAGAAGATCCTCAACGCGGGACGCGGTGTTCACCTGTTCGTCGGAGAAGATGCCGCGCAGCGCGCGATTCGTGAGCAGGATGTGCCCGTCGGCGGCAAGCGAGATAACGCCGGTCGGAATGCTCTCGAGAATCGCTTCCGTGAATCGGCGCCGCTCCTCCAACTCGCGGCGGCTGGCGTCGAGCGCGTAGGTCATGTCATTGAACGCCTTGACCACCGCCGCAAGCTCGTCAATCGCCCCCACCTCCAGGCGATACGCGAGATTGCCCCCGCGAACTTCCTCCACGGCGCGCAAAAGCGCTGATAACGGCTCGCTGATCTGGCGCGCCAGAAACAGCGCCACCCAGGTGGCGAAGAAAAGGATGAACAACGTGATCAGCAGCAGAAGCAGGATATAGAACCGCCACGCGCTGCGTTTTTCCCGGGCCAGCCGGTCGTACTGAGCGATGTAACGCGCGGTGTCCACCTGATGCTTCGCCAGATCCAGCGGCAGGCGCTCGGAGAGTGTGATCGCGCCCCCGGCCACGGGGATCGTAGCCGTGCGGATGTCCTCCCCGGAGGGCACCCGCTCCGGGCCGCAGACCGTCTCCGGACCGATACCGGTGCGGTCCACGACGGCCCGCAGCACTCCCTGCGTCCGGCAGAAGTTGCTGTACACCTCCGGCCGCCGGGGCAGCGAGGCCATCCAGTTGGCCTCCGCTTCCAGCCGCTCGTGCATCTCCTTGTCCAGTGCAGCGCCGACATCGAGCAGATTCCCCCGAATGCCCTCGGCCGGACGGCTGAACCACTTGTCCAAATTGCGGTTCAGCACCTGCACGCTGAACAGGACCAGAAAGAAGACCGGCAGCATACTAAGCGCCAGTGCGCCCAGCACGAACTTGGTTCGGATATGCGAACCGAGGCGGTTCTTGCGCCGCTCGATGTAAAGCTTCACGCCGGTCCGGAACAGCATGAAGCCGAGCATCACTGTGAGCAGAAAAACGATGGTCGACAGCCCCCAGAAGACGAAGGTCTGTTCCAGGCTCGAAGGGGCCAGTGGCGTGAGAAACGACCCCTGCCACACTACCAGCGTGAGCAGTACCAGAAACAGCAGCAGTTCGAGACCGGCTGTGAGGCGTCGTTTCATTTTGCGCCTGTTATGAATTATCTCTCCCCTGACACAACTCTCCACCGGTCAGAGTCATACAGCGGGAGGACCGTAAAATGCGGGTGCTGGCGGATTTTATCTTTCTGGTGCTGTTTTTCGTGCTGCTGGTGGGCTGGCTTGTGGCCTGGGCTGCGTTCCATGTGGCTGGTGGTGCGATTCACCTGCTGCTCATCATCGCCGTCATCTCGCTCATTGTTCACTTTTTCCGGCGTCGGACGGCTTGAGCAGCGACGGAAGCACGGGTTCGAGATACGCCGAGACCAGGCTCTGATTGCCGTCGTGGTCCACGGCCTTCACGCCGATTACGATGTCATCGATGGACAGATCGGGAAACGTGTAGGTGGTGACGTTCCCCACCCACGTCTCCCGCTGCCATACCGGAGCTGTCGTCGAGCGCACGACCACCGCGTAGCCGGCCAGATCCGGCTCGCTGTTAGCGTGCCAGTGGAGGACAGCATCATAGCCCGACTTACCGCGGGTCAGCAGCGGCGTGCGCCCACCCTTGTTCGGGCCGGAGTGGTAGTCCCAGTTCAGAACCGGCGGCGCGGGCGCAAGCGCCAGGCTGGAAAGCACGGCGGCATTCATCTGCGCCACTCGCGTCGTGTAGGCGGCCGACGTGTTGGCGAACGTGTCCGTGGGCGTGTGCTGGTTTTTGTAGTTCTCGCTGGGCGTGGTGCAGCGCACCGCTGCATAACCGCGCTGCACGAAGGGCATGTGATCGCCGCCGCGCAGGAAGCGATCCCCCCGGAAGACCATTTCCACCTGCATGGAAGGCACGTAGCGCTCCGCGATCTGATGCGTATAGCGCAGCAGGGAGCGTGAAGGCGAATCGTCGGGGTCCGCGCCGAAGACGCGCAGCACACCGTTGTTCGTCCGCCCGTTGCCGGCCACGACGCTTCCGATGATGTCGTTGTTGAGCACGGCTTCGATGTTCATGCCCTTCTCTTTCGCCGCGGCGGCGTAGACTTTGCTGCCTTCGAGCCCGATCTCCTCGCCGGAGAACGCAATGAACACCACCGTCTTATCGAACGCGTGGGAGCTCATCACGCGTGCCAGCTCGAGCACCGCGGCCACCCCGCTGCCGTCATCGGTAACGCCCGGCGCGAACGGCTGCTGTGCTGTCGCTTCGGGATCGCGCACCGCGGGGACTTCCTCCGTTGGGAGATAACCGATCAGCTCGCGCGCCTCGCTCTCGTGCATCCCGTGCTTCACCGCCTCCGCGACACGCGCTTCATCCGTGTGATCCGGTTTATAGGCAAGCGCCATCGAGTCGTAGTGCGCTGTCACCAGCACGTACGTGTCTTTATGGATTGTCCCCGGCAGCACAGCAATGACGTTGTCCAAATCAACGTCGCGCGTGACCAGCCCCTGCCGCGCCCCTTTTTTGATATGGAAGGGCTGGTAGCTGACCTCCAGCCGCGGGCTGTAGCGGACGAACTGATCGTGAATCCACCGCTTCGCCGCCCCAATCCCGTGGGAGGGGTCATCCTGCGCCGACAGCACGTACCGTGTCTGAAAGCTCTCCAGTTTTTTCAGGGTGGCTGCAATGCGTTCCTCCGAGATCCCATCGACGATGGCTTTAATATCCGCGTTGATCCGCGTTTCCGGGGCCTGCGCGAAGGCCAAGGTGCAGCTAAAAAGCACTATGCAACGCAGCATAACCACAACAGGCGAACGCACGACGCGGGTTGTTACATGTGAACGAGCCTGGCCTCACCAGGGCGACGCAAGGTCGGGGCAACATTCACTTGCAGCTCAAGTCTGCGGTCGCAACAAGTTGGGATTGGCCCGGCGTCAGAAGCCTTCCCAGACCATGGCATAGAACTCGCGCATGGTTCGGAAGCCGATGTGGTCATAAAGCGCGATGGCCTCGACATTCGTCGAGGTCACTGTCAGACTGGCCGATCGGCAGTGTGACGCGGCGAGCGACACGAGGGAGTGACGCAGCAACTCGTAACCGATCCCCAGGCGCTGGTGCGACTGCGATACGCAGATCTGGGTTATGTGGCCGACCTCGGGCGCGACCAGGCTGGCCAGGGACATCCCGCAGAGCTTGTGCGTAGCCGCATCCGCGGCCACGAACGAGGCCGGCTGGAAGAAAGATCCGCAGCCCGGATACTGGACGATGTTGGACAGGAACCGGCGCGCGCCGGCGGGGGAACGGTACTGGTCGTTGATGTCGCTGTCCACGTGCCCGCGATAGCTGTCGGCGATCAGGGCCGCAGCTTCGTCCTGCCGGCGCTCGCTCCACGGCTCGATGGAAAACTGCGTGCGCGGACGGCCGATGGGCATCCCGGGCGCTTCCGATACATCTATGGTCATGAACTGCCGCAGCCAGGCCCGCGCGTACTGCGATCGCGGCAGCCAGTCGGGCGAAGTGGCCCGCAGCATCATCAGCTGCGATTCCACGCGATGAACCATGGGTGTCTGCGCCAGCGTGCCCAGCACCGCGTCCAGCAGCATGTACTCGCTCTGCGGCGACGCGGCGTGCTGCATGACATAAAGATCGCCGATGAGGCCCTTGCGCTCCTCGCCCACGTAGTAGGCGTATCCCACAGCCTCATCGCCCGCCACGAGACAGTACCCGTTCAGGGCATGCATGTCGAGGAAACGATGCACCAGCGCCGCGGAGCTGCGGAAGTCCCAGTCCAGCCGCTCGCGCCAGGCGCCAATTTCCTCCTGCAGTACGGGCTCGAGCTGTTCCGGCCGGATGCGGTGCAGTTCGACAAGGCGGAGAAACGCCGCTTCATACGCGCGTGGCATGTCCGACACCGCGGCCATTGATCGACTATACCTCCGCCCGTCTGAAACGGGATCGACCCGCTCTGATTTTACTGCTGTTTCAGGAAGTTCTGGATGGAGCGCGTGGCCTGGCGCAGGCGATGCTCGTTCTCCACCAGCCCAAAGCGCACGTGACCTTCGCCCAGAGGGCCGAAGCCGATGCCGGGGGAAACCGCCACGAGCGCCTTCTCCATCAGCAGCTTGGCGAACTCCAGCGAGCCCATGGCCCGGAACTGCTCGGGGATGGGGGCCCAGACGAACATGGACCCGCGAGGCGGCTCCACATGCCAGCCCGCCCGGTCCAGCCCTTTAATCAGCACATCGCGCCGGCGCTGGTACGCGGCGCAGATCTGCCGCGTCTCGTCCTCGCATTCGCGCAGCGCGATGATCGCGGCGATCTGGATAGGCTGGAAGATGCCGTAATCGAGGTAGCTCTTGATGCGCGCCAGGGCGGCGATGAGCCGGCGATTACCGACGCAGAAGCCAACGCGCCATCCGGCCATATTAAAGCTCTTCGATAGCGAGTAGATCTCCACGCCGATCTCCTTCGCTCCTTCCACCTGCAGCAGGCTGGGCGCGCGGTAGCCGTCGAAGCAGATATCGGCGTAGGCGAAATCGTGGACGATGATGGTCCCGTGTTTCGACGCCATGGCCACCAGTTCGCGGAAAAAGTCCAGATCCACGCAGGTGGTGGTCGGATTGTGTGGGAACGAGACCAGGATCATTTTGGGCTTGCGCGGCCCGCGGTACAGGTTCTCGAGCGACTGGAGGAAGCAGGCCGGATCGGGCATAGGCAGTGTGCAGGCGTGCCCTTCGGCCATGATCACGCCGTACTGGTGAATGGGGTAGGCCGGATTGGGTGAGGCCACCACGTCATCGGGCCCGATGACGGCGAACAGCAGGTGGGCGAGTGCATCCTTGGCGCCGATCGTTACGATGGCCTCCGACTCTGGGTCGAGATCCACGCCGTAGTTCTTTTTGTAGCGGCGGACGATCTCCTGGCGGAGCTTCGGAATGCCGCGCGACATGGAGTAGCGATGATTGCGCGGGTTCTGCGCGGCTTCCAGCAGTTTATCGACGACAGCCCTGGGCGTCGCGCCGTCGGGATTCCCCATCCCGAGGTCCACCACATCCAGCCCTGCGGCCCGCGCCTTTGCCCGCATTTCGTTGATAACGGCGAAGACATAGGGCGGCAGTTTGCCGATGCGATAGAACTCGTCCTGAACGGCGGGCGACATAGGATTATTGTACGTTCTGCCGTGTTTCGGAACGCGACAGGGTGTCGCGTTGGTGCACGCCGCGATTTCCTTGACGGAAGGTCAATTAGGTCGCGCGCTGGCACTCCGATTGCTTCCTTCGTCGGCATACAATTATGCCGTTCCGAGGGCCCCTGGGGCAGGACGTGCGCGTGTCTCTTCGCCTGCTGGCGAAGAGCCCGGGAGCGACGGCGCTGTCCGTAATCTCCATTGCATTTGCCATCGGATTAAGCGCCGCCCTGTTCAGCATTGCCGATGCGGCTTATTTCCGCCCGTTTCCCATCCATGATCCCGAGCGCGTACTCCAGGTGAATTCGCTCGGGGATGACGGGCAGCCGATTTTATACGGCTGGGCTGATTACGAGGATATGGCGCGGTCCGCCAAAGGCATTGCAGAATTGTGCTCCTACGAGCGCGTCGGCGCTTTGCTCGCCGGCGAGAGCGTTCGCGAGGTTCTTCTCTACCCCTCGACTCCAAACTACTTCGCTCCGCTCGGTGTTCACGCGGCGCTCGGCCGGGCTTCGCTGGCCTCGATCGAGGGCCTGCCCGCTGCCGTGATTGGCGATCGGCTTTGGCGCGGCCGCTTTGCCGCCGACCGGTCCGTAATCGGGAAGACAATTCGCCTCAACGGGACGGCGTTTACCGTCGCCGGGGTCATGCCCGCGGAATTCGCGGGCAATGTGCGCGGCGTTCCCAACGATGTCTGGATCAACGCGTACGATTACCTCAACTTCCTCGCCAGCCCCAAAGAGAGGACATCGCGCAACTGGCAATGGGAGGTGGCGGTGCGTCTCAAACCGGGCGTAGCCCGGGAGCGCGCTGCGGCCCTGCTGGATGCGTCAATTCGCGGACCGGAGAAACACAAACTCGCGCCGAAGGGCGCCACGGCAACGTGGCTGTCGCAGGATTACGCGCTGAGCTGGAGAGAGAAGCTCAAGGGCCTGGCCGCCATGCTCGTGCTCATCGGCCTGATCCTGTTCATCGGCTGCTCCAACGCCGCACAGCTGCGCATTGCTCAGGCTGAATCGCGAAAGATCGAACTCAGCATCCGCCGCGCACTTGGCGCCGGCGCTTCCAGCGTGGCTCGTCTTCTGCTGATAGACTCCGCCCTGGTCTGCATCGCCGGCGCGGCTCTCGGGCTGTTGTTCGCCAGCTGGCTGGTGCGCCTGCTGAACGCGAGCGTAACGCTGGTCATGTCCTTCGCCGAGCTCGATGCTCGTCTGGACAGCCGGGTGGCCGTCGTAGCCGTGGCCGCTATGGCCACCTCCGTCGTCCTGGCCGGGCTCACGCCCGTGCGCATCGCCGTGCGGCGCGATGTCGGCGAGGTGCTTAAGGCGGGTGAGCGGGCCGGAGGCGCGGCCAGCGAGTGGCGACGCAAGGTTCTGGTCGGGGTGCAGATCGCGGTCACCGTTCTTTTCTTCGGCATGGCCGTGCAATGCATCGAAAACGTGCACAATGCCGCGCGCGTGCGGCCCGGTTTCGACCCGGACAAGAAGATGGTCATCATCTCTGCCTGGCGAACGCCCGGCGGCACATGGTACGACCGCGACGCCGAGCATCTGGCAGCCATACCCGGTGTGCGTGCCGCCACCTATGCCCGCCGCATTCATCTGAGCGGTTCGGGAGGCGGGATGACCGCTCGGGTGGAGATCTCCGGACGTCTGCCTGCCGGGGTGAAGCTAAACAATGTCGCTGGAAACTATTTCGCAGTTATGGGCACGCGCGTGCTCGTCGGGCGCGGCATTGAGCCCGGCGATCGTGAGGGCAGCACACCGGTGGTTGTCGTCTCGCAGGAGTTCGTGAAGGAACTTCTGGGCGGGAAGGATCCACTCGGCCGGTGGATCAGCATTGACGGTGTGAAGCGCCAGATCATCGGAGTCTCCGAGGATGGGCCGGTTTCGGAACCAAGCGTCCACGAGGATCCCCGACCCTACCTCTATCTTCCCTTTGCCCAGCAGCCCTCCGGCGATCTCACGTTTCTGATCGAAACCCAGGGCGACCCGCGCGACGTCGGTCGCACCATTGCCAAAGAGCTGAAGCGCTTCGACTCCGATATCAACTTTACATCCTGGACCACACTGCGCACGCACATGGATATGGCCCTGTTCCTCGATCGGGCGGCTGCGGCGATCGTCACCGCGATGGGTGTGATCGGATTCCTGCTCACCGCCGCCGGTCTGTTCGGCGTGGTCCAGTTCGCGGTCGAGCGCCGCCGACGCGAGCTGGGCATGCGCGTTGCGCTCGGCGCCCGGCCCGCCGACCTCCAGCGCATGGTGCTGGCCGAGGCCGTGCGAATCTCCGCCTGGGGCATGCCCGCAGGGCTGTTCTTGCTCGGAGCTTCCGCGCGGCTCGCCCATTCTCTCTTCGTGGGTGTTGCCACGCTGGATCCGCTGACCTATGTGGCGAGCGCCGCCGTAGCTGTGGCCATTGCTCTGTCCGCTGCGTGGTGGCCGGCGGTGCGCGCCGGCCTGGTGGATCCCATGGAGGCGCTGCGGGCGGAATGAGGACGTCCGCTACCCTGAAAGAGAGTGGAAACCGATCTCGTTCAGATTCGCCGGCTGGGCGAGAAGAAGACCGCCGAGAACGCGAAATTCCGGACGTGGCTGAAGCGCCATAACTTCGTCGAGCGGCGGCTCAAACGGATCGCCGAAGAGGTGGAAGAGGCCATCGACTGCCGCGCCTGCGCCAACTGCTGCCGCGTCGCCACCGCGCGCGTGAACGAGCGGGATATCGAACGGCTGGCGAAGGCGACCGGTACGACGGTCGATCGATTCCTCCGCGAGTACACGGCGGACACTGAGGAGGAAGGCCGCATCCTGCGGCGCACCAATCAGGGATGCGTCTTTCTGGAGGGCAACGAGTGCACCGTGTATGACCATCGGCCGGATTCGTGCCGGGATTTCCCGCACCTGGTGCGCGGGCCGGGATCGTTTCTGAGCCGGTTGTGGGATATGCCCGATCGGGCGACCTATTGCCCGATCGCGTATAACGCGCTCGAGGAATTCAAGAAAGAGACGGGGTTTCGGTAAGGGTTACAGGCCCATCCGTTCCAGCTTGCGATAAAGCGTCTTGCGCTCGATGCCCAGGATGCGCGCGGCGCGGCTCTTGTTTCCGCCCGTGGTGGAAAGCACGCGGCGGATCTGTTCGGCTTCTGTGTCGGCCAGAGTGTCGCTGGCCGTTTCCCGCGGCTCCATCATGTCGATTGCCTCGCGCACCGCGGCCTCGTCGATGCGCTGCTGCGGCGCCAGAATCGCCAGCCGCTCCATCATGTGCTGCAGTTGCCGAACGTTACCGGGCCAGGAGTAATCTTCCATCGCCGCCAGGCCGGACGGCGTCAGCCTTGCGCTGGTCTGATAGCGCTCGTTGTAGCGCTTCAGGAAGTGGTGCGCCAGGAGCGTAACGTCGCCGCGGCGCTCACGCAGCGGAGGAACCAGAATCCGCACCACGTTGAGCCGGAACCACAGGTCTTCGCGGAACTTGCCCTCATCCACCATCTCCTGCACGTTGCGATTGGTGGCAGCCACCACGCGGACATCGACCTTGCGGGGCCGGGGTGAGCCAAGCGGACGAATCTCCTTCTCCTGAAGGAAGCGCAGCAGCTTGAGCTGGAAGCCCAGTTCGATGTCGCCGATCTCATCCAGAAAAACAGTGCCGTTGTTCGCCGCCTCGAACACGCCCATGCGGTCGCGTTCGGCGCCGGTATAGGCGCCGCGCAGGGCGCCGAAGAGTTCGCTCTCCAGAAGCCCGGGCGCGATGGAGGCGCAGTCCACGGGGACGAAGGGCTGCTTCGCGCGCGGGCTGTACTCGTGTATCATGCGCGCGATCATTTCCTTGCCGGTGCCCGTTTCGCCTTCGACGAGAATCGTGGCGTCGGTGGGGGCGACACGGGAAATGGTTTTATAAATGGCGACCATCTCCGGCGAACTGGCGATCATTTCCGTATCGGGCAGGTCGTCTATTTCCGCGCTTTCCTCGCTCTCCGCGCCGGCGAGCGTGGCTTCGGCGCGTTTTACGGTCTCCAGCATGCGATCGAGGTCGAAGGGCTTGGCAATATAATCGAACGCGCCGCCCCGTGTGGCGGCCATCACCGTCTCCATGCTGCCGCGGCCCGTCATCAGGATCACCGCGCATTGCGGGTCTTTTCCCCGCGCGGCTTCGAGCACATCGAGACCGGTGCGTTCATCCAGATAAATATCGGAAATAACGATCGGATATGTTTCCGCGCGCAGCCGCTGCAGAGCGTCGTGCGTCGAGGAAACGGCGTCGACCGCATAGCCTTCGAGCTCCAGGAAGGTGACCATCGTGTTGCGAACCGCGGGGTCATCCTCAACGATCAACAGACGATTCTGCACAGTTACGTCTCTATTTTAACTGTGCCGGAGCTAACCGACGGCGGATTTCTTCGCGTGGCCGCATCGGCCGGAACGATCATGGTGAAGCAGGAGCCCTCGCCGACGCGGCTGGTCACGTCGATGCGCCCGTGGTGCTGCCGTATGATCTGATCGACGATGGACAGTCCGATGCCGGTGCCCTTCTCCCCGGAGGCCTCGGCGCGGCGCGTGCGGTAGAAGCGCTGGAAGATGTTCCGCAGTTCTTTTTCCTCGATGCCCATGCCCTGATCGCGAATCGCGAGGCGGAACGCGCCGTCTTCCACAGACCCGGTGAGGTGAATTTCGGTTTCCGCCGGCGAATATTTCACCGCGTTGGTGAGCAGGTTGTAGACGGCATATTCCATCAGCTCGCGGTCGCCGGTCAGGGCGAGGGGGGGCATTGCGCCCGCGTGCACCGCAATGCTCTTTCGTTCGGCGATGGGCCGCACCCGCGCCAGACACGGCTGCAGGATCTCGTCCGGGGTGAACGATTCACTACGCAGCTCCATCTGCCCGGCGCCGAGCCGCTCCACGTCCAGAAACGTCTGGATCATGCGCGCCAGCCGTTTCGACTCGGCGTTGATCATCGCCGCGAACTCTTTGCGCTTCTCCTCAGGCAGGTTGTAGCGGCCCATCAGCTCGCTGGAGCCCTGAATCGCGGTGAGCGGGGTGCGCATTTCGTGCGTGACGAACTGCAGCGTTTGCTGATATCGCACGCGGTCAGCCTCGGAGGCGCGCAACTGGCGCCGCACCGCGAAGTGCTGCCAGGTTGCGGTCCCGGAGATCGCGAACCAGGCGGTCGCCGCGAGTGTGAACAGCGGGACCACGAGCCGCTGTTCAAACAGCAGGAACGGAAGCAGATGGGCGCCCGCGAGAAGAATGGACGCGGCCATGTACGCGCGCCAGCCGCTCAGGAAACCGAAGATGACCGCGGCCAGCGCGGCGATGCCGGCGCAGATGAAGATCACGTCCAGATCAGGAATATCGCTGAGGAACTGCCCGCGCGCGAGCGTTTCGAAGACCTGGGCGTGCACCTCTACGCCGGACATGTAGTGCATGCCTTCGTCATTGTGGTATGGGGTGATGACACGATCCCGCGCGGCCGAGAGTGATGTAACTCCCAGGAACACCGCGCGCCCGGTCAACTCGGAGGCGCGCGACGGGTTGCGGCGGAGTTCCTCGAGCGAAATCCGCGGCAGCGGCGCCGAGGTATACACAATGCGCAGCGGCCGCTCGCCGTCGCTGCGCCGCGCGGGGATTGTCTCCGAGCCGATCTGGATGACGTTGGGCGATTCGAGAATGTACGGTGCGCCTCTCCACAGTCGGAACGCCTGCAAGGCAAGCGCCCAGTAGCGCTGCGATCCCGAGGCCAGCTCGAGGGAAATGCGCCGCATTACTCCGTCAGGCGAATCCATGTCCGGGTACACATGCCCGAGCGCGGAGGCCGCGGAGCGGAACATCGGCAGGGGCGCCTCCCATCGGCCTTCGACCATGTCCACCGGCAGCACAAGATTCGGCGTCGCGGCCATCGCGTTCCGCAGACGCTGGTCCTCAGCGGCGTCGCCGCGATCGGCGAGGATCAGGTCCATGGCCGTGACGCGCGGGCGTCCCGCGGCAATGAGTTCCAGCCCTGTGGCGAGGATCGAACGCAGCCTGCGCGTGCCGCCCATGGCGTTCAGCGTGCTATCGTCGATGGCCACGATCACCGAATGCGGCGCACGCGGCGGCGGGGCATCGCGGCGCAGCATGGTGTCATAGGCGTAGTTATCGATACGCGGTCCGATGAGCCAGCCCAGCACCGTGGCGGCAACCAGCGCCGCCAGCGCTATGCCGGCATAGCCGAGAATGAGCTTAACGGGCCAGCGCTTTTTCAATGTCGCCAGGCTCCTTCGGCAGCGCGGAGCTGAGCACCTGCGCGCCTTTCGCCGTCACCAGCACCACATCTTCGATGCGGATGCCGATGTTCTCGCCGGGCATGTAGATCCCCGGCTCAATGGTGATCACCATCCCTGGCTCGAGCGTCGCGGGCGGCATCGGCGGATCGTGTACGTCGATCCCCACCGAATGGCCGATCTTATGCGTGAAGTACTTGCCGTAACCCTTCGACTCGATATAGCTGCGCGCGGCGTTGTCGGGGCTGGCCTCGCCCTCCCAGAAAGGAACGCCGGGCTTCACGGCAGCGATCGCGGCTTTCTGCGCGTTCAGAACAATGTTATACAGCTCCAGCTGCCGTGGCGTGAAATGCCCGCTGACGGGAATGGTGCGGGTCAGATCGCTGGCGTACATGGAGCATTCGGCGGCCGCATCCATTACCACCAATTCGCCGGTATCCATCTGGCGGCGATTATCGCTGTAATGCAATACGGCGCCGTTCGGGCCGGAGCCGACGATCGGCGCATAGGCGTACCGTTCGCAGCCGCGGTCCAGGATAATGGCGGTGAACGCGGCGGCAACCTGGTATTCGTACGCCCCGGCCTGAATGCGCTTCCAGGCCGCCAGCTGCGCTTCGATGCTGACGTCGGTGGCGTGCTGGATGGCCGCGATCTCATCCGGCGATTTCTTCACACGCGCTTCCGCGATGCGTGGACCGGCATCGGCGATGTCGCGCAGCGGTGCGAGCTGTTTGAGCTTCTCGTAATGCGGGTCCGACGGGAGCGCATAAACATGCGACGCGGCGCCCAGCGCGGCCGCGAACTCGGATTCGAACTTCTCCGCCGGCAGAACGTTGTCGAAGCCGGCCTTCGCTCCGGCGTCGGGGTCCTCGGCGGAAAGATGGCGGCCCTCGTACCGCTCTTTTTTCGCGTTATGCCGGGGCAGGAACAGGGTGGCCTGCTTTGCGGTCATGAGCAGGATCGCAGAGGGCTCTTTCCAGCCGGTCAGGTAATAGAAGTTCGATTCCTGGCGGAACCCGCTGAGAGCGTCGCCGTCTTCAGCGGCGGCGAAAAGGACCAGCACGCCGTCGAGATCCTTCTGGACCTCTGCGCGGTGGGCGCGGAACTCGCTAACCGGCAGATCGGCGCGCGCCGCGACGGCGGCGAACAGGCACACGAGCGCCGTTCGATGCAAAGCGCTCTTCATGATGTTGAGTATAGCGGCAGAGCCGTCTTTATTCCCCGTAGGGCTGCAGCACTGGCGCACTGCCGTCGGGCTGCAGCAGCCAGAATCGCCGACCTTTATACCAGGCGAGCAGCTGCCGGTTGGCTTCATTGCCAAGGTCGTGCGCCCAGACCACGCGCGAGGCGTCGATCTCGGCGGCATTGTAAACCCATTCGGCGTTGATGTCGTGCGTGGGCGCATAGCGGACGAAGATGACGTTCCGCCCAGGCTCGCGGCAGACGCGCGCGGCAATGGCCTCGCGGTCGAGCCGGAATGGCGGCCGCGCGGGATAGTTGATGTTCCGGCCGACTGCGGCCTGGCCGATGCGCACCGCGGCGCCGCCGAACATCAGCGCCAGCATGATGCCCGACAGCAGCGCCCCGGACTTCATAGCACTCATGCGGTGCAGTACGACAAACGAGAGAACGATGAGCACAGCGATGAGCGGGGCAGCATAGTGCGGGAACATCGAAACATCCAGAAGCGTGAATGCGGTTACCGCGAGAGCGAGGCCGGTGAGCACCCGAACCGGTCGGTCGCGCAGGAACGCGGGCGCGAAAATCAGCGGAAGGAACGCGAGCGGGCCGACTCCGAAAATCAGAACGCCGATCAGCCGGACCAGCAGAACACCGATCCGTTTCGGGAGAGGATACGCCAGGACGTTCTGCAGTTCGTTAAGGAAGTGCTGGAAGAGGCGCTGCAGTTCGGGATGGCCGTAGCTGGAAGCGAGCCTCGCGCCGGCCAGCCAGATGGTCGGCGCCGGACCGTATTGCGCCTGGTACAGGGAGTAGGGCATCTGCAGCGGATCGCCCGTCACGCGCCAGTTGTAGAACGCCATCACCAGAGCGACGACGGCCAGCGCCGCGATGACGGCTCGTCTGGGGCGCATCGCGAGAGCAGCACAAACGACCAGCACTCCGCCTTCGAATGGCCGGGAATTCAGCAGCAGCAGCGCGCCCAGCCCGAACGCACAGGCCCCGGCCAAACGCTCACTCCATACGTCCTGTGGCTCTGAGCTGCCATTGTGAAGCAGGCCTTTGGCCTGCACGAGGATGCGCGCGCATGCGCCAATAACAAGCGCCGCTCCCAATGCCGCGACCGCGCCGCCCCAGTAGGATTCCGTCCAGTAATGTCCGGGCCCGAAGCAGAGCGCCGTGAGGAGGCCCCCGAGCACCGCCCAGCGCCTCGGTACGATCGCTTCGAGCGCCCAGCAGACCGCGCCGGCGAACAGGGCGACGCTGAACAGCACGCCGGCTGCCGGATCCCCGAACAGCTTGTCGCCTATGGCAATGAATACGGCCTGGGCCGGCGGATATTTCGAAGCGTAAACGGGGTGCACCAGAATATGCGGCGATTCGAAGAAGCGCCACATCGGATGCTGCGGATTCGTCAGGCGCCCAGCGGCCAGCGTTTCACCGCCCAGCAGATAGCTGAATTCGTCGGCAATGTACGGTCGCGGGTGTGGCAGCACGAACGCCAGGGCGAGCCGCAGTACGATACTGAAGGCGATCACGTACAG
>DASRCB010000297.1:0-4817 GCA_035653295.1 Bryobacteraceae bacterium | reverse complement strand
GGCCAGCAGGCGCTCGCCGTGCTCGGCGTAGTAACGGCAGGCGGTGGCGCACTTGGCGGCTTCGGCGCGCGCGGCGGCAATGGGCTTTCCCATCTCGAGTGTCATGATGCGGCCCAGGCGGTCGCGCTCGCTTTCCAGGATTTCCGCGGCGGCGGCGAGCCAGCGCGCGCGCTGGGCGGGCGCGGTGCGGCGGTAGCTCTGCCATGCCTTTTCCGCGGCGGCGAGCTTGAGATCGATCTGCGATTCGGAGAGCGGCTGGAACGTGCGGAGGGTTTCGCCGGTAGCGGGGTTGACGGACGCGATCATGAGTCCATTGTAGGGATCGGGCGCTGGGGATTGGAGGCGCGTGCCGGGCGAACTTGTCAGACGGTCACAAATTCGTCATACTGAACCCAATCTGGATTTGCAGGGTCGGTTATCACAATCATCGAGGTGAACTCTATGGGTAAGTGTTGTCTGAGCGCGGCGCTGCTGCTGCTGCTTTCGGTTGGTAGCTGGGGCCAGGGGACCACGTCGCGCCTGGTCGGGACGGTGACGGACCCGACGGGGTCGGTGATTCCCGGAGCCCAGGTGACGTTGACGAACGAGGCCACCGGCGTCACGTTCACGACGACCACCACCGAGGCCGGCACCTACGTATTCGAAGCCCTGCAGGTAGGGGACTACCGCGTGGACATCACCGCGGGCGGCTTCAAGAAGTTCAGCTCCACCCACAACCATGTCATCGTCAGCGAGCCGACCACGGTCAACGCGCGGCTGGAGGTCGGGGCGAGCGCGGAGACGGTCGAGGTTTCGGGCGCGGCGGAGCTGGTGCAGACCAGCACCTCCGGCAATTTCGGATCGACCATCGAACAGCGCGTGCTGCAGGACCTGCCGATCGTGGGCACGCGCGAGCGCAGCCCGCTGGACCTGGTCTATACGCAACCGGGCGTGGTGCCCACGGACGGCAACATGGCTGGCGGCGGCATCTACGTCCACGGGGCGCGCGACCGCGCCTGGAATTACACGCTCGATGGCCTCGATGACAACGAAGCGAGCTATGGCGGTTCCAATACGTCGCCCGCCCAGACCAATCCCGACATGCTTTCCGAAGTGCAGATCATGACCGGCAACGGCACCGCGGAGTGGGGGCGCAACAGCGGCGGACAGGTCACCATGACCACCCGCTCCGGCGGCAATGAGCTGCACGGGACAGCGTTCTTCTTCTATCGTACGCCGCGGCTCAACGCCAACGAATGGCAGAACAATACCGACCTGGTGGGCAAGCGGCAGTTCGTGCAGCAGATTCCGGGCGGCAGCATCGGCGGCCCGATCCGCAAGAACAAGCTGTTCTACTTCTTCAACCTCCAGTACCTGCGCACGCACGAGACCGGCACCTTCACCAGCACCGTCTATACGCAGCCGGCGCGCCAGGGCATCTTCCGCTTCGTGCAGGGCGGACGCAATCTGCCGTATGGCGTGGCCAACGCCTCCGTCGATGCCGCCGGCAATCCGCTGCCGGGGTTGAACATCGGCAGCTACAATCTGGTGGCGAACGATCCGCAGCACGGCGGTCTCGATCCCTCCGTCATGAAGCAGGTGAACGCGATGCCGCTGCCGAATAACTTTACGGTCGGCGACGGCCTGAACCTCGCGGGGTTCACCTACGTCGCGCCGCAGGGCCAGCGCAACATCGACCGCGCCTTCAAAATCGACTATGTGCTGACGCCGAAGCAGACGTTTTTCGCGCGCGTCTACATGGCGGAAGAGGATACCAATTGCGATCAGGTCAATGGCGGCCAGCCGCGGTTCCCCGGCGGTCCCTGCACCGTCATGACCACCCGCAGCCCGCGCAACCTGGCCTTCAACTGGCGCTACAGCCCGACCGCGCGCACCACCAACGAAGTCGTGGCCGGCGAGCAGCATTACGTCTACAACTTCGAGACGCCCGGCGCCACGGCCGCCTATCCCGATATCTCCTGGTATTCGCAGACCACGTTCCCGTTCACCAACGCCATCGGTAATCTCCGGACCATCACCACTTACCAGGCGGTGGACAACTTGAGCCACGTCCGCGGCGCCCACAATTTCAAGGCCGGGACGAATCTCCGCCTGGTGCGCCACCAGGATAACCGCGGCTCGGTGGGAAGCTGGGACGTGACGCCGATCGTCGACTTCTCCACTGCCGTGAATACCGTCGATCCCGTGGCCTGGAATATTCCCTCGACGGTCAATACGACCTATGACCTGGGCACGGTCCAGGGCATGGTGAATAACCTGCTCGGCCGGGTCGGGGATATCTACCAGGGCTTCGTCGCCAAGGACGCCAACTCCTGGCAGCCCGCCGGAACTACGTACCAGTTCGATGCCCGCTATCCCGAGCTGGATTTCTACGCCGAGGATAACTGGAAGGTCAGCCGCAACCTGACGGTGGATTACGGCCTGCGCTGGGAGATCCAACTGACCCCGACCGACGCCGCCAACATGATCAAGCGGCCGAACCAGGCGATCGCCATCGGCACCGCGCCGAGCGATTCGCTGACCTGGCAGAGCGGATCGCTGTACAACAGCTACTACTCGGGCGTGCAGCCGTCGCTCGGCATGGCATGGGACCCGACCGGCAAGGGCAAGATGTCGCTGCGCGCGAATTACCGGCTGGCGGACGACCGCATCAACACGTTTCTGCTTTCCTCGAAGATCTTCCAGAATCTGCCGGGCAGCACGTACACGGTGGTGAACACGGCCTTCGGCACGGCCGGCGGCCGCCTCGCCAATCTGCCGACGCTCGCCCCGCCATCGGCTCCGAACACGCTGCTGACGCCGCCGGCGGATACGACGAATGCCGTCTACGTGATGGACCGCGGCTACCGGCCGCCGAAGACGCATATGTACGGCGCCGGCTTCCAGTTCGAGGTGGCGCGGGCGACCAAGCTCGAAGTGGACTACATCGGCCGGCATGCCATCCACCTGCTGGGCGCCTATAACCTGAACGACTTCGGCCAGAACATCCAGACCAACGGCTTCCTGCAGGCATTCCAGACCGTGCAGGCCGGCGGGCAGAGCGCGCTGATGAATCAGTTGCTGGCGCAGGATTCGCGGCTGAAGGCGGGCGAGACCGGAAGCGATTTGGTGCGGCGGCTCTATGCCAGCAATCTCTCGACGAACTCGGTGGCGGGCCTGGCCCAGGCGATCGGCAGCCGCATTCAGAACGGCAAGACGATGCCGGAGTTAGCCGGTTTGAGCCCGTATTTTTTCGTGCCCTATCCGCAGTTCATGGGCGGAATGTACGTGATCGACTCCAACGACTACTCGCACTACAACGGGATGGAAGTGCGGCTCCAGCGGGCATTTTCGAATGGGGCCTCGTTCCAGTTCTCGTACACGCTGGCGAAATCGATGGACACGCGCTCGTTCGATCCGACTTCGACCGTGGTCTGCGGCGGCACGCTGCAATCGGCGGGCGATACGCCGTTCGATCTGCACAACCGATACGACAACTACGCGCTTTCGGATTTCGACCGCCGCCATGCAATCCAGGGCCAGTGGACGTACGAGCTGCCGTTCGGGAAGAACAAGAAGCTGCTCTCGAACGTTCCGCGAGCCATCGATCAGGTGGTGGGGGGATGGGAGATCGCCGGCTTCCTGACCGTGTTCAGCCCGCGGCCGTACACGATCTGGTCGGGCGCGTATACGTTCTCGAGCGTCGTCACGAGTCCGGCGAGTTGCAACGGATGCAGCCGCGATATGGGGACGCCCTTCAATGGTCCCGGTGGCTATCTCTGGTACTACAACTCCGACCAGCTTGCGAAGTTCAGCATTCCGGCGGCGGGCAGCCTGGGGAACATGGGCCGCAACGACTTCTCTCAGCCGTGGCTGAAGGACGTGGACATGGCGTTGCTCAAGCGCTTCGCGATCACGGAGCGGCACAAGCTGGAGTTCCGCGCGGAGGCGACGAACCTGACGAACTCGGTTTCGTTCGGGTATCCTACGACTTCGTATACGAGCAGCACGTTTGGCCGCATCAAGGACGATGTGGTGAGCGCATCGCGGAAGATCCAGTTGGGGCTGAAGTACAACTTTTAGGGATCGGGGTCAGGGAATCAGGCTCGCGGCGCGATCCGCCAGCGCGGTCGGATCGAGGTCTGTCCGGTTGGCGAGGATGATGACGGTCAGCCCATCCGCGAAGCGCTCGATCACCGTGCGGAAGCCGATGCTGCTGCCGCTGTGCCATGTGCGCGCGCGGGTTCCGAGCGGGTCGAGAAACCAGCCGTAACCGTAAGCGACCGGCTTGCCAGGAGCGAGATTGTCGCCTCCCGCCCGCGCAGGCCAGTACGTCGGCCGGCCATCGGCAAGCGTGACGGGCACGTAGGCCGGGGCCATCTCTTCGGCGCTCAGCAGGCGGTGCGTGCGTAGCGCGTCGTCCCATTTCGCGAGGTCTTCGAGATTGGAGTAGATGCCGCCGTCCCCCTGCGTGGCGGAGGTCGAACTCTGGTCGGTTTCGCGGAAGGTGTTGCCGTCTTTCGAGTGGCCGTAGGCGCGGTTCGGCACGGTATTCGCGCCGTTGATGTACAGCAGCGTGTTCTTCATGCCGAGCGGGGCGAAGATGCGGCCGTGGAGGAAATCGCGGAAGGGCATCCCGGAAACCTTGGCGACGATCAGCCCGAGCACCACGTAGGCGGAGTTGCTGTACGACCAGCTCGTGCCGGCGGCGAACTTGGGGCGCGGCTGCTGGCGGAGCAGGTCGAGCGCTTCGGAATCCTGGATCTGATGCGTTGCCGTCCAGCGGCCGTCCGGCATGAGGTCTTCGTAATCGGGCAGGCCGGCGGTGTGGGTGAGCA
>DASRCB010000296.1:0-13239 GCA_035653295.1 Bryobacteraceae bacterium | reverse complement strand
TGCGAAGCGGAACGGAGCGACAAAACCGGCTGTGTCATGCTGATCTCGATGAAACTCAACCGGGCGCGGTTCACCGGCGCCGCTCTCTGGGTCACGGGCGCGATTCCGGTTGCGGTGCTGGTATCGATCGCGGCGTCCCAGGTGCTCATCGGGCTGGCGCTGCTGTGTCTGCTCGCCTCCGGCGCGCGGCTGCGCCTTCCGCCCATTAAGCTGCCTTTCGCAGTCTTTATCGCGGGCACCATTCTTGCGTGGCTGGCTTCCGGGGACCTGCGCGCTGGTCTTCCGCAGATCCGGAAGTTCTTCGTCCTGCTGGTCCTCGTTCTGGTCTACAGCGCTTTCCGCCGCGCGCGCGAGGTGCGCTGGGTGGTGCTGGCCTGCGGCGCGGCCGCCGCTGCCTCCGCGCTGGTCAGCTTTCTGCAGTTCTTCACGAAATACCGCGCGGCCGCCCGCGCGCATCAGCCGTTTTATCAGAGCTACGTGGGGGAGCGCATCACCGGATTCATGAGCCACTGGATGACGCTGGGGGGCGAAGAAATGATGGTGCTGCTGCTGGTGGCGGCGCTGCTTTTCTTCGCTCGAGCGGAGATGCGCTGGCGCATTACCGCGGCCGCGTGCGCTGCCGTGCTGGCTGTGTCGATGGTGCTCGGGCTGACGCGCAGCGTTTGGCTGGGAACTCTGGCCGGCGGCGTTTATCTGTTGTGGGCGTGGCGGCGCGTGTTCATCATTGCCCTGCCGCTGCTGCTGCTCGCGGCGATGGTGTTCGCGCCCGTGCGGCAGCGGGCGCTGTCACTGGTCCGGCCGCACGGCGATCTCGATTCCAATCAGTTTCGCGTGGTGGTCTGGCGAACCGGCCTGCGCATGATCCGCGCGCATCCGTGGCTGGGGCTGGGCCCTGAGGAGCCTCGCCTGCAGTTCATGAAGTATCTGCCGCCGGACACGCCGCGTCCGCTGCCTTCGGGCTATTACGGCCACCTGCACAATGTCTATCTTCAGTACGCGGCCGAGCGCGGGATTCCGACGATGCTGGCGATGTTGTGGCTGATCGGCAAGGTGCTGTTCGACTGCGCCAGAACGCTGCGGCGTGGCGTCGCCGATACGGACGCGCGTTTCATTCTGCACGGGTCGGTTGCGGCGATCATCGCTGTACTGGTGGCCGGCTTCGCGGAATACAATCTGGGCGACAGCGAAGTGCTGACGTTGTTCCTCGCGACGGTGGGGTTCGCCTATATCGCCGTGGACGCAGCGCGCGGCTTCGGGAAGCCGAATTTGCAGACAGGTCCGCTGCTCAGCGGCTGAGTTCGACCGTTCCGACGTAACCGATGTGCGCGCCGGCGGCAGATCGCATGGGCGCGGCGCGCATGCGCAGGACGCGGCCCTGGCCTTCGACTGTGATGGGGAACTCGGAATCGAACTCCATTCTTTTGGACGCCCGGTCCTGCCAGAGCGCAACGACCTGCGCGCGCCGTTCGGGGACCACCGCGTTCTGGAGCCAGTACTCGACCGTTTTCTCGAAATTGTAGCCGCTCATCTCCTGAAATCGCGGATTCACATAGCTGAAGCTGCCCAGGGTGTCGGTGGTGAATGCGCCGACGGGAAGCGAGCGTCCGAGAGCCAGAAACCGCTCCTGCGTCTCCGCCAGGTGCGATTCGGCCCTGTGCCGCTCGATGGCCAGCGCGGCGGTTCTCGTGAGCAACTGAACGATGAGTTCATCTTCGGCCGGCGGCTCCGTTGGCCGGCGATAATACAGCGCGAAGGTCCCCAGCACCTGCCCTCGCGAGGACATGATTGGCGTTGACCAGCAGGCCCGCAGCCCATGCAGCGCGGCGAGGTCTTTGAAATCGGCCCACAGCGGATCGTTAGCGATGTCGGTTACCACCACCGGCTCGCCGCGGAAAGCGGCCGTGCCGCAGGAGCCCACGCTGGGACCGATTTCGATGCCGTCGATGGCGCGGTTATATCCCTCGGCGAGCGTCGGCGCGGCACCGTGCCGCAAATGCACGCCATCCTCATCGAGCAGCAGGATCGAGGCCAGCAGTCCCGCGGACCCGTGCTGCTCGGCCATGCGCACCAGTTGCGTGAGGACAGCCGGAAGCGGCGCCTGATCGATGATCAGCCGCAGCACGTCGTTCTCGGCTTCCAGCAGGCGTTCTCTCCTGCCGTCACGTTCCGCTTCCGCTACCAGAGGTTGCATCTTCCTATATGATGCATTCCGGCAGGAATCCTGTAGCACGGACTTGCGTCTCTTTGCGACAGGCCGCAGCTCCTCAAATTGGCAGCAGGTCGAGCGCGCCCTGTAGCTCGCCGCGCGTGTGCGCGTCGCCGGTGCGCGAGGTGACTTCGATGCCCGCTTCGTACATCCTGCGCGCGTCATCGAGGCGCCCCAGCTTCTCGAACGTCTGTCCGCCGTGGAAATATGCGGCGGCGTAGTTCGGATCGGCGGCGATCAATTCCCGGAAGGCCGCGACCGCTTCCTCCAGTTCCCCGGCCTTGACGTGCTCCATTGCCAGACCGTAACGGGCGAAGCTGTTTTTCGGGTCCTGCGCGAGCATCGAACGCAGCACTTCCACGCGATTTGAAGCCATCATTCTCCGTGCTACCATACGCGCTGATGCCGTGTCCATGGTTCTGTCCCACGCGTCCTCTGGAAGACGGCCGCTGGGCGGTTCCGCCGCGCGTTCCACTCATCGAACCGTGGGAGGGCGAATGCCACGCCGGGGCCGAGCCGGTGACGCCCGACAATGACACGGCGCGCACCCGCTGCAACTCCGGCTATGCGCGCGGCGCATGCGATCGCTTTGCCGAAGGCCGCGGCGACGCGGTTCGTTTTCACGTGACGGCCAGCGCGCCGGATCGCCTGCAGATCCTCTACTCGTATGAGCGCGACTGCTGGCCTTCGAATCACGGCGTCGTGGAATACGACATCGCCAGCAGCCATGCAGAGTGCGACGATGCGATCCTGCGAAAGCAGGCGGAAGCGTTCGCTCTAACTTATCGCAAACGAACCGGAGCTTCGGCTTGAAGCCGGAGCTGCCCGGCAGGCCGGTCCGCGACTCGCTTTCGGAATACTCAGAATTCGCCCTTCCCAGCGACGCCAACGCGCTCGGTCATGTGCTGGGTGGCAAGGTCATGCACCTGGTGGATCTTGCGGGCGCGCTCGCGGCCCTGCGGCATGCGCGCCGAACGGTGGTGACCGCCTCCATCGACTCCATGAACTTCCTGCACCCGGTCCACATTGGCAATCTCATCGTGCTGCGCTCCAGCGTGAACCGCGTTTTCAGGACCTCGATGGAAGTGGGAGTGCGCGTCGAAGTGGAGAACATGCGCAGCGGCGAGCGCCGCCACGCCTCCTCGGCGTATCTGACCTTCGTGGCGCTCGACGAGAATGACCGGCCGGTTGTCGTTCCGCCGGTAGTGCCGGAATCTGAGGAAGAGATCCGCAGGTGGCACGATGCCGAAGCGCGCCGCCTTCACCGCCTGGAGCTGCGCGATCGAGCGCGGCGAAAATCCTGAGGCTCGGTCAGGGACGGCGGTCCGACGCCTTGTACATGTATTTGATATTCGGCTTGAAAATCAATAAATTCGGAGCATCAACCCGGTTCAGCTTCAGCGAACACTTGTCGTACCACTCGATGACTCCATGCAGTTCCTCCCCGTCCTTCAACACCACGACCATGGGGGTCTTGGACTGCATTTGCTTCATGTAATAGAAGTTTTCGGCGTTGGTTTGGTCCGGTGGCGCGTTCTTACGGTTGTTGCCGTTGCGGCCTCGGCCAGGCTCTCGGGAATCGGAGAGCGAGGGGCGGATCAGTTTGCGATTGACAGAATCCACGGTGAAACTCCGGCAGATCAGATCGGTCCCGGCCCCGTTGGATGGAGCAACACCACGTCAGGCGGGTTTACCGCAAGCTCTGGTAACTACGCCTATTGAACCACATCGGGGCGGTTGTCAACAACTTGTAAAAAGGTCTCAGGCTGCGCCGTAAATGGGGATGACCGCGCCGCTGACGTCGGCGGCTTCCTGGGAGGCAAGCCACAGCAGAAGCCCGGCGATCGACTCCGGCCGGACCCATTTTCGGGGATCCGCTTTGGGCATGGCGGCGCGGTTTGCCGCGGTGTCGATGACGCTGGGCATGATGACGTTGGCCGTCACCTTCGTGCCCTTCGTTTCGAGTGCGATGGTCCGAATCAGCGCGACGAGGCCTGCTTTGGAGGCGCCATAGGCGCTGAGGCCTGCTGCCGGTTCCGTGCCCGTCCGCGACCCCACGGCGACGATCCGCCCCGATCCCGCTTTCAGCATCCCGGGCAGGACCGCGCGGCACATCAGGAACGCGGATCGCAGGTTCACGTTCATCATGAAGTCCCAGGTCTTCTCGTCCGTCTCGCCCACGGGGTCGCCGCCGGCAAAGGCGCCCACACAGTGGATCAGGGCGTCCACCGGGCCGGTGCGCGCCACCACCTGCTCACAGCCGGCGGCTGTGGTCAGGTCCGCCTCGATGGGATGAAAGCGCCCCTCCGGAATCTGTTCCCCCTGCCATGAGAGCGCCGCGCCGAAAACCGCGGCCGCGCCGCTCTCCAGAAACGTCTTTACCACGGCGGTTCCGAGGCCGCCTGTTGCACCGGTTATGAGTACTACCATGCGATCCTAATTGTAGATGTCTCAGGCACTGCCGCGCCTCCGGATGGAGCTGGACTTCACCCCATCCCCGGATCCCGAGCACCCAGGCCTGCTTATCCGCGACCCCTTCCACTTCTCCGACGCCATGCTGCTGGTGCCGCCGCCGCTGGTGGCGTCACTGGCCTGCTTTGACGGCGAGCAAAACGAACTGGACCTGAGGGAGAGCCTGGTGCGAGCGACCGGGGAAATTCAGATCGGCCAGCTGGAAAAGCACCTGATGGACACGCTCAGCGACGCCGGATTTCTGGAAAACGATCGTTTTCTGGCCATGAGGCAGGCCAAAATGAGCGAATTTGCCGCTGCGCCGAAACGCGAGCCCTCTCACGCCGGCGCCGCGTATCCGGACGATGCCGACGCCGTGCGCCAGCAGCTTGACGAGTACATGGGCGAGCCGCCCGCCGCCGTGCGCGATTCTCTGGTGGGCATCGCCGCGCCGCACGTCAGTCCCTTCGGAGGATGGGAATCGTATCGCGAGGCATACAACAAGCTGACCCCCGCATATGCGGACCGAACCTTCGTCGTGCTCGGGACGTCGCACTACGGGGAGCCGGACAAGTTCGGGTTAACACGAAAGCCGTTCGTGACCCCTTTCGGCGAGGCGGTGACGGACCTGCGGCTGGTGGACGAGCTGGCGGCCAAGGCGCCCGCAGCCATCAACATGGAAGACTACTGCCACGCCGTGGAGCACTCCATTGAGTTTCAGGTGCTCTTCCTCCAGCACCGCTATGGTCCGAAGGTTCGCATTCTGCCGATTCTGTGCGGCTCGTACGCGCGCAGCATTTACCAGGGCGGCATGCCGGAGGATAACGAGGCGGTGAAGCGTTTCCTGGGCGCTATGGGCGAGATCGCCGCGCGCGAGGGCGATAAGCTCCTGTGGGTGCTGGGTATCGACATGGCTCACATGGGCCGCCGTTATGGCGACGCCCTAACCGCGCTGGCCGATGAGGGCGAGATGACCGATGTCGCGCGGCGGGACCGCGGCCGTATCGACCGCATCAACGCAGCGGACGCGGCCGGCTTCTGGTCACTCGTGCAGGAAAACAGAGACGACCTGAAATGGTGCGGGTCGGCCCCGCTATACACATTCCTGCGGGCCGTGCCCCACGCGCGCGGAGAACTTTGCCGCTATCAGCAGTGGAACATCGATCCGGAAAGCGTGGTCAGCTTCGCGGCCATGACCTTTCACAACGTCGATGCGCCGCCCTCGCTGATGTAGTTGCGGTTCCACTCCGGGATCTCGACTTCCACATCGCCGGTCACCACGCACTGGCAGCCGAGGCGGGACCGGAGCGTCAGGCCTGCGGCCATGTCCAGCCGGTCGGCCTCGTCGTCGTCCATTTCGGAGAGGTTCTCCATCCCGTTCTTCACGATGACGTGGCAGGTGGTGCAGGCGCAGTTACCGCCGCAGGCGTGGTCGAGGTGGATGCCGAAGTTCAGACAGACATCGAGGATCGATTCCGGCTTGCCGTGCTCGGCGTAGGGGAGCTTGCCGGATTCGAACTCGACGGTGCTACCATCGACGGTGACTTTGGGCACTTCCGAATTATAGCAATGCGACCGATTCGGTCTGAAATATCTGGACGAAGTCGATGGGGAATGGTATGATCGGTTGGGTCAACCGCGCCATGGAATCCCACACCCGCAGCATCACCAAGGCCATCACGTACCGTCTGCTCGGATCGATGTCGACGGCGGGGATCTTCTATGCCCTGACGGGCAGCGTGAAGCTTTCCTTCGGCGCGGGGGCGATTGACGTATTTGTCAAGATCGCGGCGTACTTTGTGCACGAGCGGATCTGGGCGCACATTCCGTTCGGGCGTGAAGCGAAAGCGCCGGAATACGAGATCTGAGGATCGTGGCCGGCCAAAGCCGGCGCTACATTTACGTCTACTTCGAGCGGGACGCGGCGCCATTCCCGTACCGGGAGCGCTGGCCGGCCGGGCGAGCGGCTACCCGCGCCTCATACTCACCGCCGTGGTCCAGCTGGAGGAGCGCTTCGGTGATCTTATTGACCACCTGTTCCTCGGTGATCTTGCTACCGTTGCGGGGCAGCACGGATAGCTGCAAGTGCACCAGTTCATGGACGACGGTGCGCTCCATGTCCGCGGGTATCTGATCGGCGGGAAGGTCGTAATCGAGCGGGCTCAGGACTTTAATGCTGGCCGTGTGGTCGGAGGCGTTCCATTTCAGGTGCCCCAGGGTATCGGGGTTGAGGTCGGCAGCGCGCACGATATGCACGTCCACCTTCCAATCAGCGAGCGCAAGCCTCGCCTGCCACGTCCGGAGCCACTGCTCCACCTGCGAGTTGGTAACGAGAGACTGCTGACTCCTGTCCGTCGCTCGCTCATCGACGGCGCCAGAGGCAGGCGCGCTGTCGGCCAGCGCGACACCCAGCCCCAGGATCAGCAGGACCGCGGTCCGCTTCATCTGTTTGAGTCCCTTCATTCTATCGGAAAGCTAACGCAGTTACCTTAGATTTTTTTCTGTAACGGTGTGGAAAGCGCGCAAGTATCCTCTCGCCGGAAAAATCCTATGCAGCGCCACCCGCAACGGCGGCGGTCCTCCGGGCCGCTGAGGTACGATGGGCCTACCGGAGGACTATGGCGGATCAGACGGATCGGCAGTTCGGGTTCAACACCCGTTCGCTTCACGCGGGCTACCAGCCCGACCCCACGACGCACGCGCGGGCGGTGCCCATTTACCAATCCACCTCGTTTGTTTTCGAGAATTCAGACGACGCATCGCAGCTGTTCGCGTTGCAAAAATTCGGGAACATCTATACCCGGATCATGAACCCCACCACGGCGGTGCTGGAGGAGCGGGTGGCCTCGCTCGAGAACGGGGCGGCGGCGCTGGCGATGTCCAGCGGCCAGGCGGCCCAGTTCATCGCCATCAGCAGCCTGCTGCAGGCAGGCGATCACATGGTGGCGGCCAGCACGTTGTACGGGGGAACGTATACCCAGTTCGACGTCAGCTTCCGGCGGCTTGGATTCGACGTGACCTTCGTCGAGCCGGACGACCCGGAGAACTTCCGCAAGGCGATTACGTCGAAGACGCGCTGCATCTTCGGCGAGACGATCAGCAATCCGCGCGGCAACGTGCTGGATATCGAAGCGGTGGCGAAGATCGCGCACGAGAACGGCGTGCCGCTGATGGTGGACAACACCTTTGCCACCCCTTACGTTTGCCGGCCCATCGACTACGGCGCGGATATCGTGGTCCATTCGCTGACCAAGTTCATGGGCGGGCATGGGAACAGCATCGGCGGGATGATTGTCGATGGCGGCCACTTCGACTGGGCGGCCAGCGGCAAGTTTCCGCAGCTGACGGAGCCCTCGCCCGCGTATCACGGGATGAAGTTCGCCGAGGTGTTCGGGAATATCGCGTTCATTATTCGCGCGCGGGTGGAAGGGCTACGCGATATCGGTCCCTGCATGAGCCCGTTCAATTCGTTCCTGTTCCTGCAGGGGATCGAGACGCTGTCGATGCGCATGGACCGGCATCTGGAGAACACGCTGGCGGTGGCGCAGCATCTGGAGAAGCATCCGCTGGTCACGTGGGTGAACTACCCATCGCTGCCCTCCAGCAAGTACCACCAGATCGCGCAGAAGTACACGCCCAAGGGCGCGGGCGCTGTGTTCACGTTCGGGATCAAGGGCGGGTATGACGCGGGGAAGCGCTTCATCGACAACCTGAAGATGTTTTCCCACCTGGCCAATGTCGGCGATTCGCGCAGTCTGGTGATTCATCCTCCGTCGACGACACATCAGCAGTTGTCGCCGGAGCAGCAGCTGGCGGCCGGAGTGACGCCCGATCAGGTGCGGCTTTCGGTGGGGCTGGAGGACCTGGACGACATTATCTGGGACCTGGATCAGGCGCTGGAAGCATCGCAGGGGAAAGCGGCGACTGCGTAGCGCATGAGGAACGGAGGGGCGGTCCCGGCTGAAGACCGCCCGCAGGATCATCGCGCGGCTGTGGCCGCCGGATTCCTTGGATGGGCGCTGGACGCGTTCGATTTCTTTCTGGTGGTCTATTGCCTGACGGCGATTGGCCACGATTTTCACGTCGGCGACAAGGAAGTCGCATTCTCCATCTTTCTCACGCTGGCGTTTCGGCCCGTGGGCGCGTTGATCTTCGGTCTGCTCGCGGACCGGTATGGGCGCCGACTGCCGCTGGTGCTCAACCTTGTCTTCTATTCGTTGATGGAGGTGCTGTCGGGGCTCGCTCCGAACTTCACCACCTTTCTGGTGCTGCGGGCGCTGTTCGGGATCGGCATGGGAGGCGAATGGGGCGTGGGCGCATCGCTGACCATGGAGAAGGTGCCGGCGCGGCTGCGCGGAATGTTTTCGGGCTTCCTGCAGCAGGGATATGCGCTGGGCAGCCTGCTGGCCTCGATCTGCTACTTTCTGCTTTTCGAGAAGACCGGCTGGCGTCCGCTGTTCTTCATTGGCGGTTTGCCGGCGCTGCTGGCGATCTTCGTCCAGCTGCGGGTGCGCGAATCGGAGGTTTGGGAGGCCACTCGCGCGGAGACGTGGCGCCACCTCGGGCGGGCGATCGTCGCGCAGTGGCGGCTCTTTGTTTATCTGGTTGTTCTCACGACGGCGATGAATTTCTGCTCGCATGGCACACAGGACATGTATCCGACGTTTCTGCAGCGCCAGTGGCATTACGATCCGCGGGCGCGAGCGTTGCTGTCGGGCATTTCCATGGTGGGCGCGATCTTTGGCGGGCTGGTGGTGGGACGGCTTTCTGATCGAGTGGGGCGGCGGCGCGCCATGCTGATCGCGCTGGCCGGCGCGTTGCTGGCGATCCCGCTGTGGGCCTACTCGCCGACCAGCGCTCTGCTGGCTCTGGGCGGCTTCACGATCCAGTTCATGGTTCAGGGCGCGTGGGGCGTGATCCCCGCGCATTTGAGCGAGCTGTCGCCGAGCGCGGTGCGCGGATTCCTGCCCGGCTTCTCGTACCAGTGCGGTGCGCTGATCGCGGGATCGGTGGCATGGATCGAGGCCACGCTGTCGCAGAAGATGCCTTATGCGACGGCGATGGCGCTGACGGCGGGCATTGTGTTCGTTTTCGCGGGAGTCGCGACCGCCGCCGGTCCGGAGCGGCATGGGGCCGCGTTCAGCGAGCCGTAACCTTTCGCGCGTGTCCCCGTTAAAGCTGACAGAAGATGGCGCCGGATCGGCCGGAGATGACAGATCGCGGCGGCGAAGTTGAAGAAAAGCTGCTGATCGAGGCGGCGCAGCAGGATTCGAGCCGTTTCGCCGAGCTGTACGAGCGCAACTTCGACCGTGTGTACGCCTACGTGGTGCGCCGTGTGCGCGATCGTGCGGAAGCGCAGGACGTGACGGCCGAAGTGTTTCATCACGCGCTGGCGAACCTGCGCCGGTTTGAATGGCGAGGCGCGCCGTTTGCCGCCTGGCTGTATCGTATTGCCGCAAATGCGTTGACAGACCGGGCGCGGCGCATGGAGAAGGAGCAGGGGATTGCGGTGGAGCAGGCCGCCCCGGCAGAGAGTCCGGAAGCGGTGGAATACCGGGCCCGCGTGTTCGGCATGGTCCGGGAACTGCCGCCGGACCAGCGGCGTGTGATCGAGATGCGTTTTGCCGAGCAGAAGAGCGTGCGGGAGATCGCCGCCGAGCTCGGCCGCAGCGAGGGCGCGGTGAAGCAACTGCAATTTCGCGGGCTGCAGAATCTACGCGCCCGGGTTGGTGAGCAGCATGGCTGAGCGGGACCACATCGAACAGCTGGATCGCGCCGTGGCGGCGATCCTCGCGGGTCCGCGTGTAAGCCGTCCCGAGGTGGACGCCGAAATCGCCGCGCTGCTGGCTATCGCCGAGGAGTTGCGCTATATGCCGGACGCGAGTTTTCGCGAACGGCTGGCCGAGGATTTGAGAAAGGAGAACCGAAGCATGACAGCAGCTACCGCAGTGAGCCCGATTCGCAGCGGGTTTCATACCGTAACGCCCTATCTGATCGTGGACGGGGCCGACCGTCTGATGCAGTTCGTCAAGCAGGCCTTCGGGGCCGAGGAGAAGATTCGTGTGCCGGCGGAGGACGGGACGATCCGGCACGGTGAAGTGCGAATCGGCGATTCGATGCTGGAGTTCGCAGACGCGATCGCCGGATGGCCGGCCATGCCCGGCGCGATTCATCTCTATGTGGAAGACGCCGATACGGTGTACCGGCGTGCACTCGAGGCCGGCGGTACGCCGCTGCATCCGTTCGGTGTGCGGGACTATGGCGATCGCGAAGGCGGGGTTCAGGATCCGGTCGGGAATAAATGGTACATCGCGACACACATTGCGGGGGCGAAGGGGCAGTATATGCCGGAGGGTTTGGGGTCGCTGATGCCGTATCTTCATCCGCGGAGTGCGGATGCCCTCATCGAATTCCTGCGCCGCGCGTTCGATGGCCACCTGGAGGGGCGCTATGCGGCGCCGGACGGCAGGGTGATGCACGCGCGGGTTCGAATTGGCGATTCGGTGGTGGAAATGGGCGAGCCGAGTCCGTGGCAGGCGATGCCGACTACGGTCCACCTTTATGTGCCGGATGCGGACGCAACGTATCGCGCGGCGCTGGAGGCGGGCGCGCGGTCGCTGATGGAACCGAAAGATCAGCCCTACGGCGACCGCAGCGGCGGAGTGGTGGACCCCGAGGGGAACTACTGGTTTATCGCCACTCACCTGCGGGATGTGAGTTTTCCGTGAGATGGGGAGGGTCGCGGGCGCGGGGTGTTCGCTTTTGGGATTAGGTTCGTTTGGCGCGATTTCGGGCTGCGCGAAAGAGCTTTGGCACGAGGAAGTTAGAGGTGGTGCGGCGCGGCGGTGTGCGGCAATCGGCTCGGGTTCCTTTGGCAAAGTGTCGACCGCGATGGTTGGCGGGGCGGCGCATGCCGGCAGATTGAATTCCGGAACCGCGGTGAATGTGGACACAAATCCCTTTTTCCTGGTCCCACATTAACGAGCGACCGCGGGGAGCACGTTGCGTGGTTCTGGAGCGCTGTTGAAAAGGCGGGCGAAATAAATTTATCAGCGGGGTGATTGTAGAGAGCGCTGGAGTAACTCCGGGCCGTTTCGGCGAAAGCGCCTGGCCAAGGCGGGCTGGGAGCCCGCCGCAGGCCGAGGGCCTGCCCCCCATAAGCACGGGCGGGTCAGCGATAGAAAGCCGAGCCACCGCGTGCAAGCCAAAGGCTCGCACCACACGCCTGCCCACCCTGGCGATAGGGAACTCGTCAGGAGGATTCGCGGGCGGCGTCTACACGCGCCTGGGCGTGTTTGTATCGCGCGACTGCTTCGCGGGTGTCCGTTTCGGCTCCGGGGTGCATCATCTGCTGCTCGGCGTCGTGCAGCTCCTGCTCAGCCTGGTCGCGCTTTACGTCGCTGCCGAACTCGGCACGGTCGGCAACAACGCGGACGTGATTATCGCGGATCTCGATGAACCCCTCGCGGACGGCGAGCGCGAACTGCTGGTCACTTGTGTTGGCGAACGACAACACACCAATGCCGAGCTCGGAAATCAGCGCGGCGTGATCGGGCAGCACGCCGATGTAGCCGTCCGGCGTAGGAATCTGCGAGCGGAGCGCGTGCTCATTGACGAGCTGGCGCTCCGGGGTCGCTACTTCGAGTTGGAATGAATCGGCCACGGCCGTATCAGCTTCCCTGTTCCTTCTTCATGCGTTCGGCGTGCTCGAGGACCTCTTCGATGGGCCCCTTCATATAGAACGCCTGCTCGGGGATGTCGTCGTGCTTGCCGTCGACGATCTCCTTGAAGCTGCGAATGGTGTCGGCGAGCTTCACGTACTTGCCCTTGAAGCCGGTGAACTGCTCGGCCACGTGGAAGGGCTGCGAGAGGAAGCGCTGGATCTTGCGCGCGCGGGCGACGGTGACCTTGTCCTCTTCGGGCAGCTCGTCGATTCCGAGGATGGCGATGATGTCCTGCAGGTCCTTGTAGCGCTGGAGCACCTGCTTCACCTGCTGGGCCACGTTGTAATGCTCCTCGCCGACGACGCGCGGATCGAGAATGCGCGAGGTGGAGGCCAGCGGATCGACTGCCGGATAGATGCCGAGAGAGGCGATATCGCGCGACAGGTTGGTGGTGGCGTCGAGGTGCGCGAAGGCGGTGGCCGGCGCGGGATCGGTGTAGTCGTCGGCGGGCACGTAAATCGCCTGGACCGACGTGATGGAGCCCTTTTTGGTGGAGGTGATGCGTTCCTGAAGGTCGCCCATCTCGGTGGCGAGGTTGGGCTGGTATCCGACGGCGGAGGGCATGCGGCCCAGCAGCGCCGAAACTTCGGAGCCCGCCTGGGTGAAACGGAAAATGTTGTCGATGAACAGCAGCACATCCTGACCTTCGACGTCGCGGAAGTACTCGGCGACGGTCAGGCCGGTGAGGCCCACGCGCAGGCGGGCGCCAGGCGGCTCGGTCATCTGGCCGTAAATCAAGGCCGCTTTCGACTTATGCCAGTCGTGCGGATCGATAACGTGCGACTCCTGGAACTCCAGCCACAGGTCGTTGCCCTCGCGCGTGCGCTCGCCCACTCCGGCGAACACCGAGACGCCGCC
>DASRCB010000295.1:0-22981 GCA_035653295.1 Bryobacteraceae bacterium | reverse complement strand
GATGCGCACCGACCCGCCGCCATCACTGCCGATCCCGCCGGCCGAGCAGAAGCTCGAAATCGCCGCCGACTCTCCGCCACTCGATCCCCCCGCCGTCCGCTCGAGGTTCCAGGGATTGTTCGTCCTTCCGGCGATGTGATTATCCGTTTCGTAGTTGTATAGGAACTCGGGGCAGTTCGTTTTGCCGATCGGAATGGCCCCGGCGCCGCGCAGGCGGCGAACCGCGGTCGCGTCGGCCGAGGCCTTCAGATCCGCGAAGAAGCGGCTTCCGCAGGTGGTCGGCACACCGGCCATATCGAAGCTGTCCTTGATCGTGACCGGAACCCCGTGCAGCGGACCGCGGAAAACGCCGTGCATTTGCTCTTCTTCCGCGCGCCTCGCCTCCGCGCGCGCTTCGTCCGCCAGCAGCAGAATGAAGGCGTTGATCCGCGGGTTGTCTTTCTCGATCTGCGCCAGGTGCGCATCCATCAGCTCGACGGGCGAGAGCTTGCGCAGCCGGATATTCTCGGCCATGTCGCGGAGGGTAAGCCGGTTCGGCACCCTCTCATTACATCAGGCCGGGTTGCGGGGGCGCTTCGTTTTCCGGTACCTTGCGAAGAGCCATGATCCGCTGCCCGCAGTGCGATAACGAGAATGCCGACGACGCCCTCTTCTGCTGGGCCTGCGGAACGAAGCTCGCCCCTGCGCCGACGCCGCCGCCGGAGCCGGTCGTTGTGCCCACACCGCCGCCGGCGCCGCCGCCCAGGCCCGTATTCTGTGAAAACTGCGGCGCCGCCATGGACCCCGGATCGGTGTTTTGCGGCAACTGCGGCAAACCCGCGAACACGCCCGCATCTCCCGTTACCGCGCCTGTAACGCCCCCAGCGCCTCCGCTACCCCCGCCGACGGCGCTCCCGCCGCCACCGCTGCCTCCGCCAACGGCGCTGCCCCCGCCGCAGCGATCGCGCATGAAGCTGTTGATTGCCGCCCTGCTGGGATTCCTGATCGTGTTGATTTGCGCCGCGTATTTCGTTTACGGCAACTGGAAGCGGCGTCCGCAGCTGACCGCTGCCGTTCCGCCCGCCCAACAGCAGCAGGAAGCCGCGGCTCCGGCGCCCACTCCAACTCCCGAGCCCACGCCGACCGACATCCCGCAGCCTTCGGCCACCCCAACACCGATTGCGCCCGAGCCCACCCCGGTGGAACAAGCGCCGCCTCCGTCCGTGCCAGCGCGCCACAACCGCGGGCAAACGGCGCCCGCTTCACAAGCTCCCACGCATGTCGAACAGCAGCCGGCGCCGGTGGAATCATTGCCTCCGGCGCCCCCACAGGCGCAGCCTCAGCAGCAACAGCCAGAACCACAGCCTCACGCCGAGGAACAGCAGCAGCCCGCGCAGCAGCCGCCGCCTGTTGCGCCTCCGCCTCCTCGCGCTCCGGCGCGGCCGGTGTACGCGGGACCGCGCGACGGCTGGATCACCTGGAGCGGCAAGCTCAACAAGAACGACACGCTCACCATCGACGGCGGCACGGCCTCAACCGGCTACCTGACCGGCGAGCTGCCTGGCGTGCCGGTGAACATCGTCGTGGATGTGAGCAACATCGGCCTGGCGGAAGAACCAAATCCCAATAACAACTTCAAGCGGCTGGTGCTGCACAGCCTCGGTAAGCACAACGTGATCCGGATTCATTGGACTGTGCGGTAGCGCGCGGCCGCAGTGGCCCTCGCCCGAAGGCCTGCGAGCGAACGTCGCTACAAGCTTTGGCCCAGGCGCTTTTCCAGCTGTACGCGCCAGGTTCGGCTGACCCGTGGGCGATGGCCGTCCTTCAGCACCAGTTCGAACTCGCCGTGAGAAATGGGCTGAAGCTCGACGATGCTGTCTATGTTGACGATCGCGGAGCGATGAATGCGGATGAAGCGCATGGGATCGAGCTGTCCGGCGAGCTCGCTCAGCGCCGAACGGTAGAGCAGCTCTTTGCCGGCGATATGCAGAGTCACATAAACGCCCGCGCCTTCGATCCAGTCGATCTCTGTTACGCGAATGAAGCGCGTCATCCCACTGCTCTTCACCACCAGGCGATCGAGATAGCGGCCGGTCTGCGGCCGGCCGGCGAGCATACGCAGGACGCCGTGGCCAAATTCGCGCAATCGGAGCTCATCGCGCCGAGCCGTGGCGCGGCCGAACGCGGCCTGCCACCGTTCATCGCTGAACGGTTTCAGCAGATAATCGAGAGCGTTCGCTTCAAAGGCGCGAATGGCGTGCCGATCGTAGGCGGTGACAAATATCGTGAGCGGCATGGCCGCGGCGCCGAGAGTCTCGACTACCTGTAAACCGTCCAGCTCGGGCATCTGCACGTCGAGAAACACAAGATCGAGCGCCTCGCGCCGGATGATGTCCACGGCGGTTTTGCCGTCGGCCGCTTGCAATACCGTTCCGGCCCGCGCATCCTTCCTGAGCAGATCGAGGAGGCGTTCACGGGCAGGCGCTTCATCGTCCACTACCAGAACGCGCAGCGGTTCAGTTACCGGCATGGGCGATCTCTCCCTGGAATCGCAGTGGAAACGAAATCGCCACCTGGGTTCCCCCTTCCGGCCGCGACTTGACGGAGAAGTGGCTGTTTCCCTCCGGATGCAGTCCCATAATCCGTTCGCGCGTGACCGACAGCCCCGTACCGGAGAATTCTTCGAGCGTCCACCCCGCAGGCAGCCCTACGCCGTCATCCACGATGCGGATCTCCAGCTGATCCTGGCCGCGCTGCGCACTCACCGCGACCGTGCCGCCGGAGGCGCGCGGCGAGATGCCGTGGCGAATGGCGTTCTCCACCAGCGGCTGCAGGATGAGACACGGCGCCAGCGCGTACTTCACCGCGGGATCCACCTGGATCTCGATACGCAGATTCTCCGCGAATCGAATCTTCTGGATCGCGATGTAATGCTGGAGAAATGCGAGCTCCTCGACCAGCGGAATCTCCTGCCTGTCCCGCGCATCCAGCGACAGGCGAAGCAGATCGCCAAGGTGCTCGATCATACTGCGCGCCAGCTTCGGATCCCGCTCTGTCTGCGAAGAGATGGTGTTCAGGGCATTGAACAGGAAGTGTGGATCCAGCTGCATGCGGAGGGCATTCAGGCGCGCCTGCGAAAGGCTGCGCTCCATGCGCTCCAGCCGCAGTTCACTGGCGAGGTACTGCCTGTTATACCGGAAGGTCTGGTGCACGCCGAAGATGACCCAATAAACAAGCCAGCTCCACAGAAACCCCTGCCGAAACGCTCGCGGGAGAAAATGAATATCCGTCAGCACACTCCACTGCCCGGCGCCGAGTAAGGCGCCCACTGTTACCAGCACATAGAAGTAGAGAATCGTAACCGCGATGCTTACCGGCAAGTGCGCGAGAATCCGCATCCCGAGCCGATTCTCACGGAACGGAAGCCGCGCGTCTGTCCAGAAGATAAGAGGGGCGATCAGCCCCCATGACCACCACTGCGCGAGCGAGCCGGAAAGAGCGCGGACCCAGTGGCCTGAGGAGAGATTCGGCAGCGCGAACAGTAGTCCCAGAACGCTCCACAGCAGGATCGCGCCCGCCCACTTCTGCCAGCGCTGCTTCATTCCGGAATTTTAGAACAACCCCCGCGTCTATTCCCGATCGAAGACAAGGATGTTTTGAGGCGTGCTCTGACGCTCCGGCCGCATTGTCAGGGTGAGGATCCTGCCATCGCCGGACAGCCCGATCTGCCAGGTATCCGTAATCCGGCCGTCGCGTTTGTTTGTAATTTCCAGAGTACGTTCGTTCAGGCGCCGGCCCGAACATGCCGCACCATCACTTGCGCGGGCGCCGTCGGGATAATCCCGGCCATCGAACCTGAGAGACTTCGAGATTTGGGCTCCGGGAATGGCCAGGCTGAGGCCGTCACCCTCCCATGGCTTGATGTCAAGCTGGATTGACGAATCCACTTTCGCGCCCACGCTGTCCCACGTACCAGTGAAACCTGAGCTCCCGGCGGTTCGCTCGTATACATACCCCACCGTGTGTTTCGAACCGTCGGAGCCATAACCGGTAAAGTCGTCGGTGAGTGTCTTACCGTCTTCAGAAAGTGTCCACGTAGCCGAGATCAACATGCGGCCCTCCCTTTTGCGGACGACCCTCCACGTCTTTGGTCCTTCCACGGCTACGGACAGAGTGGTCCCCCGCAGCCCTGGCTGATCGCTGCCGTCCGCTGTGATTGTGTCCACTGCGCCAGGTCCAAAGGTGATCGCGTACCGGTTCTCCCCGGCAAGCTCGACCTTCATCTCATCAGTAAGTTTGCTTTCGGCGGGATTCACCTTCCATTTGCCTATGAAGGGGTCGTCTGCTGCCCACGAAAAGCTCGTAATCAGAGAAAGGGTCAGCAGCAAGCGGCATTGTAAGCGCATGATGCGATCCTATCCACCGCCGCATCTCGTGTCCGCTGAAATGTTGTGGAACGGACAAGCGTATTGTGAGCCGGTGTTGGCCAGTTAGATTTTGATTCTGACCACGACTCGCTGATACCGCGTTAGAGGCGGCGTTCCGTCGTCAGTCGCTTCAAGGATGATGTGTACGGTCTCGCCTGGCTGAACGTCAGCCGGGACCCGAAACGTCGTGCGAAGCGCCGCCGGGTCAGAGAAGCGGAACACGCCGGGATAATCTCCTGCCGCGCTGTCCTGCCACCACAGAACCTTCACGCTGTTGTGATCGGGGTCGGACACCTGTCCCTCGAGACGAACCATCTCGCCGGCTCGCACGGAGAGTTCTGCCGGCCCGTTGATCCTGAGCTTCGGGGGATGGTTCGCGTCACCGTATTTTGGGGTTACGGACCACTTCAGGCGCGCCGCGAAATCGTTCTGCGCGGCGGAAAAAAAGCGGGCATTCGCCGCGGCATTGGCCGGTGGGATGGGGGGCAGGCCGGAATCGCCGGGAACGCCTGACTGCCCCGTGGCGGGAGGAACTGCCGTCCCTGCATTCTCAGGCGCCGTACTGCCGGCGGGCGCGAGGCCCATCGCCACGCCTGGATCGTCCGGACCCGCGGGCGTGATCGAACCGCCTCCCAACCCGAGCGGCGGGACGTCGGACGATCGCACCATCCCGCCCCAGCCGCTCCAGCGGCGATTCTCATAAGCTCGAAGCCCGTTGTCCACCAGATTGAGAAAGGTCGGCGTGTCGCCTTCGCTGATGAAAGAACCTTTCTCCTGCGGCGGCATCCAGACCATGTACCCCATTTTTCTGAGCTGATCGGCCGTATGGCCGGACAGCCCGAAGAAGTCCGTCCGGTCTCCCCTGACCATCTGCTTGCCGTCGCCCCACACTCGATACAGCGCGCCCAGAGAGCCGCGGCTGGAAATGTTGTCTCGTGTCCACGCCGCGCTGACGTAGACCTGGTCCTCCGGCGCCAGTCCATGGCGCACGAAGTAGCCGAAATCCATCGTGCTCAGCTGCCGCTCGCTTACTTCCGGCCAGTTCGGGCGGATGTATCTCGCGTATGTGCCGTCCTGGTCGCCGGAGGGAATGACGATCAGCTTCTGCGATACTTTGTCCCGGATCGCCTCCCATTGCGGCGTGCTGGCGTACTCATCGTGTATGGATTTCAGCGCGCGTGCAATCGTGCTCTGTCCGCCCTGTGCGGTTACATAAAGCGGACCCGGCTGATCATCCAGGAGAAGAGACTTAATCAGGTTCGAGCCTTCGGTGTCCCTGGAGTAGTCGCCTTCGAATGAAACGTTGCCCCACTTGATCTTCGATTTCAGCTCAACGGGTGGCGGGTAATTTGGATCATGGACCTTCAGGTTCGCGTAAACTTTCGCGTATGCGTCGGCGATATCGTCGATAAAGTGCTCGTCTGGCGCCCAGCGCCATGACGGGCACGGACACAGGCCGAGCCGGGTGTATTCACGTCCGGGGAGGTATTGTGTCGTTCCCCTGCCATCGCCTTTCCAATGAAAAGTGCTGCTGGCGTAGACGAGTCCTTCAATCCGAAGGTCGGAGCTGTAGAGGATCGCGCGGATGAGTGTGTTGTTGTCGTCGAGTTCCGGGTCTGCCGTAATGACCACTCGCGGCTTGCGCTGCTGAGCGGCCGCGAGGACCGCAATGAGCGCGATTGCCGTCACACTCCGCACCAGTGCCGCCGGCATAACCAAGACGAGCATAGCGTAAGCACTGCATCTTTTGGGGGGCAGGGCCTCGCCCTGCGGCGGGCTCCCAGCTCGCCTGGTCTGGTATGCGCCCGTTCGCGGTTTACTCCGCGGCTGCGCCGTCGGCCTTCGCCTCGTCCCGTTGATAATACGTGTGGTAGTAGGTGTACTTGCTGTACAGTTCGCCGCGTCGCGCGGCGTTCACAACGATGCCCAGCACGTTGTTCTGGCACAGCGACTGCATCGCCCGCGTGATGGAATCGATGGTGGTCGCCCCGATGCGCACCACGAGAATTGTTCCGTGGCTGAGCGTGGACAGCAGGTTCGCATCGGCTGCAAACAACAGCGGTGGGCTGTCCAGAATAACCCAGTTGAACAGCTTCGGCAAATCATCCAGCATCTGCTTCACCTCGCGCAGGTTCAGCAGCTCCAGCGGATTGATCACCGCCTCACCGGCGGGCATGATATACAGGTTCGTCCCTGCGACCTTCCGAATCGCCTCATGCAGCTGGATTTTGCCCTGTAGATAATCGGTGATGCCGGGCGCCCGCTCGGTCTGCAGCAGGTTGTGCACGATCGGGCGGCGAAAATCGAAGTCGCAGAGCAGCGTCGGATTGTTGGCCAGTTGTGCCTGCGATAGCGCCAGATTGACCGCCGCGAATGATTTTCCCTCGGCTGGCGAGGGACTCGTCACTACCGCGGTGTGAATGGGCGACAGCGTCTGCAGATGATTCAGCCGCGTGCGCAGCGTACGGAACTCCTCCGTCGGCGCCTCATGCGGATGGCGCGGGTCGATCAGCAGCGCCTCTGCCGATGGCGCGTACGGAATCTCTCTTACCCGTTCGAGCAGGCCTTCCAGAGGAAAGGGAGCCAGTGCCGTTGCCGCCCCGTGCCCCTGCGCCGGGCGGCCGTCTTCCACGGCGTGCGCAGCGGCGGTCTCGGTCAAAACCGGCGGCGGCGCCGGAGGGCGCGGACTCGCCTGCTCGGCTCGTCTCAGTGCTTCGTGAACTCGGCTCATAGTCTCTCCGTCATGCCCTCGTCGCGTAGTAATAAACGATCGAGCTGCAGATGATGGCAACACCGACCAGACACGCGGTCGACCAGGCCAGCCAGGCGATACGTCTGCGCCTGCGCACAACCAGATCATTCTCCAGCAGGGGAATGCTGCCCAGCACGGGGAGCTTCGTATAAGCGCGCACGTCCTTCAGGTTCTTCAGAGACGTGTCTTTCATCTCGCGCACGCCGGCCAGCACCAGGCCGAGCACAAGCCCGATAGCCAACCCAGCGCCCACGTACGCGGAACGCTTCGGCTCCGTTGGACTGGTGGGAACCGACGCCGGATCCAGAAGCTCCAGCCGTTCGCCCTGGCTCCGGTTTTGCAGGTCCGTCGCTTCCCTTGAGATATTCAGCCTTTTCTGAAGACTCTCGGCTTCTTCCCGCGCCGTCCGCGCTTCGGCCATCAGCTCGCCGTATTCCTTTTCGCCCACCGGAACGCCTTCAATGCGCGCCTGGTATTGCCGCATGGCCTCGTTCAGATTCGTGATTTCCTTCTGCCGATCGCGCATGTCGAGGTCCTTGGCCGCGATCTGCGCCTGTAGCTGCTGGATCTGGATCTCGAGCGCGCGCGCATCATGGCTCAGTGGGGCGCTGGCGGGCTTTGCCGAGGGGTCGACTTTTTGTACCGTCTGCTGCTTGATGAGCGCGTCCCGCTGCGCCTTCGCCGCTGCCAGCAATCCCATCACCCGCTGCACGTCCGGATGCGTGTCCTTGTATCGCTGACGGAGGGTGGCCAGCGCCGATTCATAGTCGGAAACCTCTTTCTGCTTCTCCGCTACGGCCTGGTCCTTCTGGATCTGCGCCAGTTGCTGCTCGGGATTAATTTCCTTCAGCGAGCTGAGCTGCTCACGCGCGATGCGGAGCTGATTTTCCAGCAGCAGCTTTTCCTGGTTAATGCGGCTCATGGCGGCGTCCACATTGCTCATCTGCACGTTCAAAGCGTTGAGCTGCTGGATATTGTTCTGCACTTCATCGGGCAGCCGGCCCATGTTCTTCATGCGGAACGCGGCCAGCCTGCCTTCGGCGTCGTCCAGTTTCTTCTTCGCCGCTACGTACTGATCGTTCAGAAAGTCCGTGGTGTTGCGAGAACGCTCTACCAGCTCCTTCTCGCTCTCCGTCAGGAACTCCGAGGTGAGGTCCTCGACGACCTTCGTGGCCATGTGTTTGTCGTAATATTTGAAGCTGATCTGGAACGCCGTCACCTGGCCGCGGCCGTTGCTGGAATCCGTGTTCTGCACCGCGCCGATGCTCACATCCTTCTTCTGCATCTGCTCCAGAACGTCTTCCAGCGGCATCCGGGCCCGCTCCTTCGGATACAGATTGAGGGTCAGGATCATGGTGGTCAGCTTGGTCCGGCTCATGATCTGCTGCGCCATGGCCATCACGCGGCTGGTCAGGTCCTCATTAAGGTTGGTCTGCACCAGACTGGCGGGAACCTGCGGAGGCACAACGCGAATCGAGGCCACCGATACGTACGTATCAGGCCACAGGAACGCGACCACCACGCCCACCACCAGCCCCAGAAACGCGGGGCCAAGGATCCACGACTTGTGCCGGCGCAGGATATCGATGTAATCCTCGATGTCCAGCGCCCTTCGGGGAACGGTAATGGGATCGTTTGGCTGCATTGAAATTCCTTCCTCCTGTCGCGGCGGCGCGGGCCGCTGCTCCTCCTCAGAACCTATTCATCAGAACCTATTCGTCCACGAAGACGTGATCGCCATCCTGAAGATAGATGTTCTGGTCCATGTGTTTCCCATGGCTGACTTGTTTGTAGTTGAACTTCAGCGTGGTCGTCCCGCGCAGGATCCGGATTTTCTTCGTGTTCGCGAACTCCCGGAATCCGCCGGCCTGGCTCAGCGCCTCGAGAACCGTAGTGGGAGTAATCAGGTGGTATTCTCCCGGCCGGTTAACGGCGCCGTCAATGTAGTATTTCTTGCTGTTGACCTGCTGGACCGAAACCAGAACCTCTGGATTATTGATGAACTTGGTGAATGCCTGGGTCAGGCGTTTCCCCAGATCCTCGGGGGTGGCTCCGGCGGCCTGAATTTCGCCGATCATGGGCATGCTGATCTTGCCGTCCGGACGGACCACCACGGCCCGGGTCAGCTCCGGCTCGCGCCACACACTGACGCCCAGCACGTCTTCCGCGCCGATGATGTAGGTCTTGGTGTCCACCGGCGCGCCGGGGCTCTCCGGGCTGAGCGCTCCGGGGCCGGTGGCGTTCGCGCCCACCGAAAGCGGTACTGCGGAACCGGGCGTAGCTGCTGAATTTGCCGGCTCGCGGCGGGTATCGCCGGCGCTGCTCTGGCCGAACACCAACGAAACGCCACACAGGATAATCACCGGCCCGGCGAGAAGACAGCGAGACACGTAATGCATTGACCTCGATATGGTTTTGCCCGCGGCCAAACCCCCAGCGGGGCTGACGCACGAACAACTCATTGTACAATGTGGCGTTTTGGCGCGACTGCAGCCGCTTTCGTACGGGTGGTTCCAGGACCGGCATGGAACCACCGCATCAGTACCGGCGGATCTCAGGAGACGGCGGCCGCCGGATCGGCCAGCGCACCCGCTTCATTGAAGCTGTACCCGAAGCCGCGGACAGAACGGATCATTCGCGGATTCGCGGGGTCGGCCTCGATCTTCTGCCGCAGCCGAAGGATGTACACATCCACGGTCCTGTCCGTGACCGCCCGGTCCTGCCCCCACACCGAATCCAGAAGCTGCTCACGGCTGAACACCACCCCCGGCCGGCTCATCAGGTATTCGAGCAGCCGGAATTCGGTGGCGGTCAGAACCACCTCCGCGCCATTCAGCCGGACCGTGCAGGAATCCCGATCCAGCTCCAGCCCGCCGAAACGAAGCAGCCTGGGAACGGCGGCGGTCTGGCCGCGCAGGTGCGCCTTCACGCGGGCCACCAACTCGCGTACGAAGAACGGCTTCACGATGTAATCGCTGGCGCCCAGTTCGAGACCGATGATCCGGTCGGTTTCCGAGGCGCGGGCGGTAAGGAAGATTACGGGTACGTGGGCAAGATCGGGGTGGTTCCGCAGCGACTTACAGATTTCCAGGCCGTCCTGATCCGGGAGCATGATGTCCAGGATGATTAGGTCCGGGCGCTCGCGCCGGAAGAAGTCTACCGCTGCCCGCCCGGTCTGCTGGCCTGTGAACGTGAACCCTTCCTTCTCGAGGTTATAGCGGATCAGCGAGAACAGGTCGGTGTCATCTTCGATGAGGGCAATTTTCTTCATATGGCCTGCAAACCTGAATGTAACGGCGCAACGTTACAAACGGATTACAGTTCGATGACGAGCCTCTGAACCTATTCTAGAGCGTAGGTTCTAGCGGCGGGTTCGGATCCGGTAATCGTCAATCGCGGGCATTCGAATCACACGGCACATTTCAAAAAGACGCGATCGGGCGCGGCTCCCCAGCCTTTCCTCGAGGAAATAGCGCGAGTTAATGTCGTTCTCGAGGCCTGAGCCCCGCCGGTCCCCGACCTCGGGGTCGCGCAGGTTCGTGGTGGCGATGAGCGCTTTCCGATGATTACAGCGATGCGTGATGATGGCTGTAATCGTATCTTCTGTGAACTCGGTTACGCGATGCGCGCCGAGATCATCGAGCAGCAGGATGTCGGTATCGAGTGCGGTGCGGTAAGCCTCGCGATCGCTTGTCCCCGAGGCGGCATCGAAGCTGGCGCGAATCCGCTCCAGGAGGTTCTGGTAATCGAAGAAAACGCCCTCGAAGCCCCTCGAGATCAGCTCTTTGAGAGCGGCCACGGCCAGATGTGTCTTGCCCGTCCCAGGGCTTCCGATGAACAGCAGGCCTGGCTTGTCCGGGGCGGGGAACTCGCGGACAAATCGGCGGACCTTCAGGACCACCTCGGCCATGAGTGTGCCCGAAACGGGGTTGTCCCGAGGAATCAGGAAGTTATCGACCGAAGCGTTGCGGTAGTTCGGCGGGATGGCGGCATCTTCCAACAGATGCCCGGCTCTCTCGTTCTGCACGCACTCACAGCGCTCTGCGCCGGAAAGGCCGGCGTGCTCGCGTACCACCCACCCCGATCCCTGGCATTTGGCGCAAACCGCGGTCGGCATGTTGCCCAGTCTACTCGATTGTGAGCAGCACCGCGCCGGCGGTGACCGCGTCGCCGGCTTTGGCCTTGACCGCGACCACGCGGCCGTCGCGGGGCGCCCTGACCTCGTTCTGCATTTTCATCGCTTCCACCACGGCGAGTCCCTGGCCGTGCTGCACGGCATCGCCTTCCGCCACGAGCACGCGGATCACTTTGCCCGGCATCGGCGCGCCGATGTTCTGGCGGCCTTCGCCCAGTGTGTGCCGCCCATGGCGGCCGCCGGCGCGCGGGTCGCTCGCTACAACCTTATAATCGCGGCCTGCGACGCTTACCAGCACGGCGCCGTTCACGGGCGCGACCCGAAAGAGAAAGCTGCGTCCGTCCTGAAGCACGGAATAGACGCCCGGCTCTACTTCGCGCATGTCCGGCAGCTTCGCCAGATCGATGGGAATTTCGCGATCGCCGACCACTACCCGCCAGTTCACCGCAGCACCCCCGCACGGCCGTTCGCAAGCCACCGGCTCACCGATCCCTGCCGCTGCGCGCCCGCTCCGTTTCCGTTCGTGTTTCGCGCGCGGACGTGCGCCGCGGCGATCAGCGCGGCCATGTCTTCCAGCTCCGGACAGGGCGCCTCGCGCGGTCTGCGCTCCAGGAAACCCGGAATAAAGCCGGTATGAAGCCGGCCGGCGATGAATTCGGGGTCGTCCATAATGTGTCGCAGAAAGCCAAGGTTCGTCTTTACCCCGGTTATCGCGTATTCCTCCAGTGCGCGGCGGCACCGGGCAATCGCGGTGGCCCGGTCGCCGGCCCAGACCATCATTTTCGACAGCATGGGATCGTACTCGAACGGAACCTCGAACCCCGCATACAGGCCGGAATCCACGCGTACGCCGGGGCCGCCCGGTTCGCTCAGCTGCGCGACGCGTCCGCCGGTGGGCAGAAAGCCCGCTTCCGGATCCTCGGCGCAGACCCTGCACTCGATCGCCGCGCCTCGCCATTGGATTTCGGTCTGTCGCAGCGGCAGCGTGCCGCCGGCGGCAACCAGAACCTGAAGGTGCAGCAGATCGACGCCGGTGACCAGTTCCGTTACTCCGTGCTCCACCTGCAGCCGCGTGTTCATTTCGAGAAAGTAGAATTTGCCATCGCGGTCGACGATGAATTCGGCGGTGCCGGCGTTGAAATATCCGGCCTCGCGCGCCACCGCCACCGCCGCCTCTCCCATCGCCGAGCGCAGCTCCGGGCGTGTGGCGGAAAGAGGCGACGGGCACTCCTCGATCACCTTTTGGTGCCGCCGCTGGATGGAGCATTCGCGCTCGCCAAGGTGCACCAGATTGCCGTGGCGATCGCCGATGAGCTGAATTTCTATGTGCCGCGGATCGACGATGAGCTTCTCGATATAAACTTCGCCGCTGCCGAACGCCCGTTCGGCTTCGCTGGAGGCGTCGCGAATGGCGGATTCCAGCTCGTCCTCGCTGTCCACGCGGCGCATGCCCTTTCCGCCACCGCCCGCCGCGGCCTTGAGCAGCACGGGATAGCCCAGTTCGGCCGCGATCCGCCGCGCCTCCTCTGCCTCCCGGGTGGCGTCCTCCGTGCCGGGCACTACCGGGACGCCGGCCGCCTTCGCCAGTTGCCGTGCGGCCGTCTTCGAGCCGAGCCGCTTGATGGATTGCGCGGATGGACCAATGAACACCAGTCCTTCTTCCTCGCACGCGGCTGCGAACTCGGCGTTCTCGCTGAGGAACCCGTAGCCAGGATGCACCGCGTCGGCGCCGTGCCGGTGTGCGGCCTCGATGATGCGATCGATGCGCAGATAGCTCTCGGTCGACGGAGCCGCGCCGATGTATGCGGCCTCCTCGGCCATTCGAACATGCAGAGCGTCGCGATCGGCATCCGAGTACACGGCCAATGCCGGAATGCGCAGCTCATGAAGGCCGCGCACGATGCGCACCGCGATCTCTCCGCGGTTCGCAACCAGAACCTTTCTGAACATGGACATTGGATTGTAACAAGCAGGCTGGAACGGCTGTTGTGGGCGCGATGACAGGCGCCACCCATATGATACGTCCGAATGCGCGCTACGGCGCTTCGGTGTCGATGTCGGTGAAGCGGCGGCGCTGGAACAGGGAGAAGTCGCGTCCGTCCTCGATCGTTTTCCACCGCGCGTCCCGGCGGAGCAGGGAACACAGCGCTGCATCGGGAGGCAGCAGCACGGTGTTCACACTGTAGCGGTGCAGCACGGCTTCCCAGCCGCGCGCGCCGTTGAGCGCGGTCATGTACTCGTCAGCGAGCCGAGGTCCGTACATGTCGGAACGTCCGTCGATAAACACGCGGCCGTAGGGATACAGGCGCCAGGTGAGGTAATCGCCGGTCGAATCGGTGGAAAAGACGCGCGAGTTCGCGAGCAGGGCCGCGTATCTGGTGACCATGGAGACCGGGTAGCGCGGCTCCGGAAAATCCGTCGGAAAGGGGAGCGCGTTCGTTGCGGCGAACAATGCGAGGGCGATCGCGGGCCAGACGCTGATGCGTCCGATGGCTTCCGTGTAATCGCTGGCGATGGAGTCGAGAGTGCGGCGAAGCGCCCCGGACTGTGCGCTTCGAACCAGCCACTGCCAGGCTTCTTCCAGTTCCCCGGCCGCGAGCGGCAGAGCGACGACCGCCAGCACCGGAAGGTGGCGCACCGACTGAAGCCCCGCGTGCAGCCACAGGCCCAGCAGCAGCGCACGGGGGATGTCGCCGCGCATCGCCAGACGAAGCGCAAGCATCGCCGCGCCCAGGACGAGGACCTCGGCGTACAGACCTGGCATCCCTTCAAACCGCGGACCCTGAAACTCGAGCACGATCTGGCGAATCCAGGCGGCATTCATGTAGCGCGCGATGTGCAGGTGCTCCGCGAACCCGTAGGGGTTCAGGCCGGATGCGAGGAGGCACGCGCCCGCCACCGTCGCGTACCGGCGCGCTCGTCTGAGTGCTACTTGGCGCCCCGTTGCGGGCTGAAGCGCTGCTCCGCAAACGTGGCCCACGGAAAGGCAGAGGAGGCTTGCCGGGAGCGCGATGAAGCCGCCGTGGAGGTTGGCCCAAACGGCGGAGAGCGGCACCAGCAGATAAACCCGGCGGTCGCGATCGATCACGTACAGCGAAACCGCCATGAAGAAGAACGTGAACAGGTGCGGCCGGGCGAGAAAGTGCAGGGAGCTGACGGCAATGCCGACGTGCACCAGGAAGAGCACGACCAGCGCGTTCGCGCCGCGCCACACCATATGCCGCACCAGCACCGCGATAGTCGCCGTAATTAGGGCCGCGCTGAAGAGCACGATCGCCTTCAGTCCGCCGATCAGGTTCAGCGCGGCGAAGAGCACGCCCGAGAGCCACTCCCATGCATACCAGGGCTGTCCGCTCCGCGTGAACGAGAAAACGTCAATGCGCGGGACCGCGTGCCGATGGAGGATGAAATCGCCGACGCGGACGTGACAGCCGGTCCCGGCGTCCTGCAACAATCCTGCGCTCCCGCCCCCCGCGGTAAAGGCCACTAGCCAGATCAGCAGGGCGATGCACAGACAGTCGAGCAGTGATGGGCGCAGCCACGCTGGGACGCGTAAACGCGCCGTTTTCGGTTCCGCCGGCTGGACCGTGGTGATTGCGCTCACGTCGGACACCCTTCCCCGTGTATTCCATCGGCATCCGCGGCCAGGCGCTTTACCACCGGCGGGCTACCATCGGGAAAGCGTCTATGCCCCTCGTCGATAAGCTACTTGGCCGGCCGCTGGCTTCCAGTGAGGCCAAAAGCGAACGGATCGGCCCGGCGGCGGGAGTGCCCACTTTCGGACTGGATGCGCTCAGCTCCGCGGCTTACGGTCCCGAGGCCGCGCTTACCATCCTGCTGCCTCTGGGCGCGCTCGGACTGGGGTACATCATGCCCATCACGGCGGCGATCGTCGTCCTGCTGGCCATCGTTTATTTCAGCTATCGGCAGACCATTGCCGCCTACCCGGGCGGCGGCGGTTCATATACCGTCGCGCATGAAAACCTCGGCGATTATGCCGGCCTGCTCGCCGCCGCGGCGCTCGCCACCGATTACGTCCTGAACGTCGCCGTCGGCATTTCTGCTGGTGTCGGGGCGCTGATCTCCGCCGCGCCCGCGCTGCAGCCGCATACCCTCGGACTGTGCCTCGGAATTCTGGCGCTGCTCACGGTCGTTAACCTGCGCGGCGTCCGGGAGGCTGGCTTAGTGTTCATGGCCCCCACCTACCTGTTCGTCGCCTCCCTTGTAAGCATCATCGGCTGGGGTGTGTGGCTGACGCTGGCCAGCGGCGGGCGCTTGCACCCGGCGGTCGCGCCGCCTGCGATGAAGCCGGTCGCCGAAGCAGCGAGCATCTGGATCGTCCTGCGCGCCTTCGCCAGCGGTTGTACCGCCATGACCGGCGTGGAGGCCGTCAGCAACGGCGTACAGGCGTTTCGCGAACCGGTGGTGGACAACGCGCGCCGGACGCTTACCATCATCATCGCCATCCTCATCGTGCTGCTGCTCGGCATCGCCTGGCTGGTGCAGGTTTACCACATCGGGGCAACCCAGCCCGGCAGCGCTCAGTATCAGAGCATTCTTTCGCAGCTCATTGGCGCCGTAGCAGGCCGTGGCGCCGTTTACTGGATCGCGATCTCGTCCATTCTGATGGTGCTTTGCCTGTCCGCGAACACCTCGTTTGCCGATTTCCCGAGGCTGTGCCGCGCAGTCGCCGAGAACAGCTTCCTGCCGCACTCATTCGCGAACCGCGGCCGCCGGCTTGTCTACACCGAGGGCATCTGGGTGCTCGCGGTCCTCTCCGGCGTGATCATCACCGCCTTCGGCGGCGTGACCGACCGCCTCATTCCGCTGTTTGCGGTCGGCGCGTTTCTGGCTTTCACCATGTCCCAGGCGGGCATGGTGGCGCACTGGAGAAAGCAGCGCGAGCGCCGGCATATCGGCAGCATGTTCATCAATGGACTCGGCGCGCTCGCGACTGCGGCCACCGTCGTCGTCGTCATTCTGGCCAAATTCGTCGAAGGCGCATGGATGGTGGTGCTGCTGGTTCCGGCGCTCATGGCCGTGATGTTCGCCGTGCGGCGGCACTACGACCGCGACGCGGTGCAGACGCAGGGACCCCAGTGCATCTCCACGAAAGGTCTGAAGCCGCCCCTCGTTGTGGTGCCGGTCGAGAACTGGACGAAGGTGTCGGAAAAGGCGCTGCGTTTCGCGCTGACGCTTTCCCGCGACGTCATCGCGCTCCATATCGAATGCGGCGAGCAGACGAAATCGCTCCGCCAGGAATGGCCGGCTTGCGTGGAGCAGCCGGCGGAGAAGGCGGGACTCGGGGCCCCAAAACTGGTCGTCCTGAAATCGCCGTTTCGATTCGTGATCCAGCCCATCGTCGATCACGTTCTGAAGCTGGAGCACGAGCACGCCGATCGCACCATCGCGGTGGTGCTGCCGGAGCTGATCGAACGCCGCTGGTACGAATACTTCCTGCATAACCAGCGCGGAAAGCTGCTTGCGGCGCTGCTGCTGTTGCAGGGTGATCGGCGCATCGTCATCGTGAATGTGCCGTGGTACCTGACGTGAGCCGCGGTCTGTGCGCCGCCCGTACCCTCCCCGGTGCTATGGACCGACACTGGCCTGAGATGCGGCCTCCGCGTGGCGGCTGCGCAGGGAGACGGAAACCATGGCCTGCAGAGGTTCGAGGGCCGAAACCAGAATCGTGTAGGCGCCCATGTTCCCGCGCGCCTGAAGAGAGTGACCGGTGCGAACGCCTTCGCGGGTATGAACGGCAAGACCGTCGATGCGAACCGTGAGCAGCACCTTCTGAGCAGCCTCGCTGATGTCGTTCACGATTACCAGACACCCTCCATCGCTGCTGGTCGCGGCGCCGCCCCGCCGCACCCACCGCGGCGTCAGCACCACCGGATCCGCAAGCACTTCGCCCCCGCTCACCCGGCCCGGATTGGAGTAGGCGTGCGCGCGCTGAATCTCCAGATCCTGCAGCCTGCGCCGCAGCCGATGGATCTCCCCATGGTCTTCCGAGCGCCGGAGAGTTTCAAACACCAGCCATCCCGCGAAGAAGGCCGCGACCAGCAGAATGGTAACGAACAGCGCGGGATTGTCGTGAATTCCCTGGCTAAAAGAACGCCAGTCCTGCATCGCTGCTCATTTTATCGGAACCCCGGCTTTCAAAGGCCGGCGGGAGGATTCTCGAGTTCGAAAACGTCCCGCAGGCGGATCCCCGTGCGGAACTGCCCGTTTCCTTCGGGGCGGGAATGCAGCACAGTCCCGAACAGGACCAGCCGCCCGGTGCGGATGGCGACTTCTCGGCCTGGCGCAAGCGCGCAGGGCAGCAGCACGCCCGCCCCCGAACGGGAAAGGTCCACCACCTCGCCCCGCACCGAAAAGGCGCTGCCCGGCGTGATTACCGCCACGTCGCACGGTCCCTGCGCGCTGAATCTCGGCTCCGAGCGCCGCTCCCGGGAACGGTCGGGCTCCGGCAGCCTCGGGCGTCGAAAGCACTGCACCTCGGGCGCCTGCCCGCCGCTGTCGGCCTCCAGCAGGCGGGTGATGCGCATGCCGTCGGTCAGCTTGTCCCGAAAACGACTGAGCAGATCGTAGACTGGCAAGACAGAATTAAATTAGCACGCTGCCGCGGGGCGCGAAACTCGTATTTCACCTGAATTACCGGGCCGCAATCGCGATTCACCTTGGTACCCGGGTTATAGCCCGCCGCCACCCGGCGTCCTGGGCAGCGTCAACTTAGCAGTTCAGTTCCCGCGGGAAATACTCGGCGATCAGATCCTCGCAGAAGGGCCGCAGCTCCGTGACACTGGGCCGTTCGGCGCCCTTGGAGTACAGATCGTAAGGGTTGAACTTCCGCACCCATCCGAACATCTCCTCGCTGATTCAGACCGGGGCGCCCGCGGCGGCGCAAACGGACCCATCGATGCGGAGAACCGGCGCCGATCCGCAAAACTTTTATAACAGGCTGAATCGGGTAACCTCGAAGCGTACTCTGTCACGAGGGCGGGAGTGAGGACTCGCAGAATATGAATTACATACAGATACCCTTCGGGTCGACGACATACATCATTTTTGATGAGCATGTACCCCATCGTGACGAGGCGCCTTCGGGTGGAGAACAGTGCGATGCTTTCATCGCGATTCTTGACCCGACGATGGTAACAGAGCGGTTGGCCGACCAGGTTTCAATCGGACTTTTGAAACTGCATACGGACTGGATTGAGACCATGGGACGGGGATCCGAGTCTCTGCACGACCGCATTGACGAGAAGAGCGTTGCTCTGGGCGCGCAAGCGCAAGTTGGCGGCGGTCGTCCAATGACCGCGTGGCACGAGGAGTTTGACGATCTTGACGTTATGGCCGAGTATGTGAGGTTGGGCGGCCAGGGCGCTTCACGCTATAAGTTGGTTTTCGTTATCGGTCCCGAGCACTCTGCAGCTTATTTTGCGGACCGACTGCGGAGCATGCTCTCCGCCTCCTCGCCGAATTCTCGGGAAAGAGCTACGCCGAACGGCTCTGCCCGGAGGACCGGCTCATAGCCGCCTCCGCAAACGGGACGACAACGACGTACAGCTACGACCGTTGAACCGTACTCTGCGGTTCAGCGATCCGACCGGTCTGCGTCATCAGGTCTGGTCTGGAGGTCTGAAACAGAATGGTCGAACAATATGAACGATGCGTCGCAAGCCCGGCGCCATCCGGCGTCCTGGGCAGCATCAACTTACCAGTTCAGTTCCCGCGGGAAATACTCGGCGATCAGCTCCTCGTAGAAGGGCCGCAACTCCGTCACACTGGGCCGTTCGGCGCCCTTGGAGTACAGATCGTAAGGGTTGAACTTCCGCACCCATCCGAACATCTCCTCGTCCCTCTCGCTCATGAGATTGCGGTAGGCGCCGTGTTTGTGCGCCGGATAGAACGAGTGATACCGGATCATGTACTGCGCCGGCTCAGGCAGGTAGTTCTTTGTGACGTGGTAGAGATACTCGTCGTGCCCCCACGACATGTGCACCTTGCCCAGACCGCAGTGCGGCTCGTAGATGCCGTTCGGCGTCTGGTATTCGGGCACGCGGCTGTCGGGGTTGGCCTCAAAAAACTCCCGGAAGACGATTTCGTCCGCCCACGCGCAGCCCACCGGAAAGGTATCGCCAACCACAGCCCACTGCGGCTCGCCGTTCAGGCAGAGAATCTTTCCGAGATCGTGAATGAGGCCGGTTAGAATGAACCACCGTGGATGCCCGTCGCGGCGGATCGCTTCGGCGGTCTGCAGCAGGTGCTCGATCTGGGAGAGATCGGTATCGGGATCGCTGTCGTCCACCAGCGTATTCAGATACTCCATCGCCTCCCAAATGCCCATCCGGCGTCGATTCAGCGGCAGGTACTCGGCCTCCTTCGCCAGCACGAAGGCGAGTGTCTGGTTGGCGTGATTCTGCCGGTAGAATTCGGTGACGGTCGGGTTGGCATCCGGACGATAGTTGCGGAACTCCTCTTCCGATTTGCCTTCCTTATAGCGCGTGGCGACGAAATCATCCCATTCATCGACACTTTTCATGGGGCTCTGCGCCACCTGCATGCATCCTCCTGACCTCCACGATTTTAGCAGGATATATGGCCATCGCGCGGCCGTTAGAATGTTGAGTTGACTGCTCTCCGTGCCCGGGATGAAGGGCGGATTGTCCTCCATCCGCGGTTCCCCTCCAGCTTTCTTTCCACCCGGCGCGATCTCATCGTTTACCTGCCGCCCGGATATCGCGAGCTCGACTGGCGGTATCCCGTCCTGTACCTCCAGGATGGGCAGAACCTGTTCGATCCCGCTACCGCGTTTGGCGGGCAGGACTGGCGCGCCGACGTTACCGCCGACGATCTGATTCGAGCCGGCGAGATTCGCCCCATCATTATTGTCGGGGTCTACAACACCGGCGTCCGTCGCATTTCCGAGTACACCCCAACGCGCGACCGCCGGCTCCGGAAGGGCGGCAAGGCCGATCGCCACGCGGAGATGCTGGCCCGCGAGATCAAGCCCTTCATCGATCACGAGTATCAGACGCTGAAGGCCGCCGCGTTCACCGCCGTGGGCGGATCGTCGCTGGGGGGCCTTGCCGCGCTCATTGCCGGACTCGAATACCCGCGCGTTTTTGGAAATCTGGCGGTGATGTCTCCCTCGGTTTGGTGGGACGCGCGCGCGATTCTCGGCATCGTACGCGGCTGGCGCGGCCGGGTAAGGCCGAAGGTGTGGCTGGACTGCGGCACGGCCGAGGGCGATGATGCCGCCGCGGTCGTGAACGATCTCCGGGAGCTGCGCCAGGCCATGCACGCCAAAGGCTGGCGCGACGGCGAGGACCTCAGCTATTGCGAGGTCGAGTCCGCCGGACACAACGAGGCCGCCTGGGGAGCGCGTTTCGGACGAGTGCTGAAGTTCCTGTTCGGAAAATAAGGCTCCATCAGCAGCCAAGCCGTTCCAGCAGTTCCAGCGCCTGGGCGAATAAAGGATGCTCCAGCCGGCCCATTTCCGCAGCCGACAGCACCACGTCTCGTATCGCCGCCACATCCATCCGTTCCACGCCACGACGGAGCTGAAACCCAAGGCGAATGACCACGAGACCGTCCTGCTGCGTCCCTGAGCACTCGTTCCACGCCAGCCGCCACATGGTTCCCTTTCCGGCCGGTGGTTCCGCATCGCGTGTCTCGCAGCGATACGATTCCGGTGGAAGCGCGTCGCAGACGATCAGCGTCGCGCAGCACAGGCCGGCGGCGAAGGAAGTGTGGTACGTGGTCCCGAGCACGCGACGGACTCTTTGCGCCCGCGTCTCCCCTTCCACCGGATCCGGCAGACCTGGCCCAGGCACGAATCCGAACTCGTTCCAGACCCGCTCCAGAACCAGCCAGCCGAATTCGAGCGTGGGCGTCCAGGGAACGCGCAGGATCGCCGGCGCCATCAGCACCTCGGCCAAAAGATCGAGGTCGTCCTCGTCAAGCGACTTCACCACGATCGCCTCCGCCAGTTCGACGAGTCGCTGAACCTTCGCCGGCAACGGAAGCGGGAGGCGCCCAAAGTCGGTCGCGTACGGAAGCGCGTGCGTGAACGCGTATGCGTCCTCTGTCGTGGCTTCCAGCAGGTCGACTCCGGCGCCGATCGGGGAAAGAGCAATTGCCGGGTGACTCAGTTCCGCGTCGCCGAAAGCGATGTGCCGGGTCCATGCAGCGTCCAGCATGCGATACGCCACTCTTTCATTCGCCCACCGCACCGATGAAGTCAGCGCCGTTCGCGCCAGCCGATCAAACGATTCATCCGGTACGCCGAGTTCCGAAAGGCAGAGATGCGCGAGCGCGTACATTGGCGCTCGCGATGGGCGGGTCACCAGAGAGCGGCGCAAATGCGGCGCCCGCGCGTGCCGCGCAAGATCGCGAGCGAGATCGGTTATCTCACGGGCGTCGCCGTCGTCCGTCAGCGCCCGTCGAGCCATGCGCAGCAGCATGGCCAGCTCGCCGCCCGCTTTGCTGGCGAGTTTGCGATACTGCGACGGATCGTCGTTCCTGAACTGCTCAGTCAGCACTTCATCGAGAAGAAGACGCCCGACGCGCAGCGAGCAGCGGACGAACTCCCGCAGTTGATCGAGGCGCCGTGTGGCGGCGCCCCAATCCTCCACGCGCCCTTCCCCGGCGGGAACGAGAACCGTTGCCATTCAGGCCTTCCCGGTCGCCGCCTGGCTGACGCGCGTCAGCTCGAATCCAAGCTGTTTCACCTGGCTGGCCACGGCCACGAGATCGATGTCGCGCGGCGGACCGATGCGAATGTAGAAGGGATAGCAGATCCCGTGATCGTCGTCGTCGTTCGCCACTCCGGCGACACCCTGGATCTCGGCAGCTTTTGCGACCAGCACGTCCAGCTTGATCGCTCCCAGCTGGTCGAGGCGGCGCAGGACCTCCGCGGCATGAGCGTTGCGTTCTTTTTCCATGACAGTCTCCTTAACGTCTGATGGTGGCCGCTGCTGGTCCCTTACCGGAACCCGCTCGCGGCGCTGCCGGGTAGTGACACACGAGGAGCAACCGTTTCAATCTGTGTTCCTGGAGCTGCGCCCGGAGAGAACTACAGGTCTGCGCCGAAGGCCAGCAGGCGGCCATCGCAATCCTTCACCACAAACTCGCGACACCGCCATGGCATGTTGCCAAGCCCCCGTGTGAACTCCACGCCACGCGCTTCGTATTCCGCGTAGAGTGCGTCGGCGTCGTCGATAAAAACATATGCGTCGAGCAATTCCTCCGGGTATTTGTCCGGATTCGCGGTTGGAGGCTCGGCACACCGGAAGTGGATTACCTGCCGGTCGCGCGACACGATTGCGTACACGGGCGGATCCTGCCATGTTCCGAGACACTCGAATCCAAGCTTGTCCTTATACCAGGCGACCGTGGAGGAAATGTCCGTTGTGAAGAACAGCGGCGCGATCTTGCGAATCATATGTTGCCAACTGTACTGCAGTTTGGATCGCTGTTCCGAACGTGCATTATGGGGGGCAGGCCCTCGGCCTGCGGCGGGCTCCCAGCCCGCCTCTGAAGTTTCGACATTCTCCTGAAGTGCCGATTGTGGTGCATGCCTTTGGCTTGCACCAAGGCGGGCTGAGAGCCCGCCGCAGGGCGAGGCCCTGCCCCCCACGGAGCTGAGAGCCTGCTGTGCAAGCCAAAGGCTCGCACCACACT
>DASRCB010000294.1:0-3925 GCA_035653295.1 Bryobacteraceae bacterium | reverse complement strand
CCGCCACGCGCCAGCCCGGTTCCCCTGAGCCGGAACGCGCCGGTGCGAGGATCGACCTCGCTCATACGGCCCAGGATGATGTCGCCCTGAAAGATGGCGCGGTCATTTTCCACCCGGTACCGCAACAGGGCGCCGCGCCAGATGCCGCTGCGAATCTCGACCGGGCTCTTCAATCCAGTGGAGGCAACCTGCCCCGCTACTGACGACAGGGCCATCAGAGAGAGCATCGCGCAGGAGCGCACAGTGCGTGTACAGGTGAAAGCCATGGATGTCAGTCGGAAACAGGGATCGGAGGGGTCAGACCAGAGTACGAACTGTGGGCGTCATTGTCAATGGAGCCGCAGTCCGGGCAGGGAACAGGCGCCGGCCCATGCAGCCTCGGACCGGACCATCCGATACAATAACAAGATACTCCAGCGATAATATCTCAGGCATTTCATGGACTGGTATTATTCCGACGGACGCCAGCAATTCGGTCCGGTTACGCAGCCGCAACTCGACTCGCTGATCGCCGATGGGCGCCTGCAGCAGGATCATCTGGTGTGGCGCGCGGGCATGACCGAGTGGGCTCCGGTTTCGAGCCTCACACGCAATGCGACAGCGGCTGCCGCGGCGGCCGACTCGGGCGCTGTGGTGGCAACCGAAGCGCCGCATGAGGTTCGTTTCTGCACGCAATGCGGAACGGCGCATGACGCTGGCGATCTGCTCCTGATCGGCAACGGCATGGTGTGCGCGAACTGCAAGGACCCGTGGCTCCAGCGGCTGCGCGAAGGAGTTCTCCCCGGCGGACTGACGCAGTCCAGCCGCATCTACGGAGGATTCTGGATTCGCGTGGCCGCGATGCTTACCGATGGAATCATTCTCTGGATCGCGGAGATGCTGATCGATCTCCCGTTTACACTCGCATTCGCCACAGTCCAGAGCGGCAAGGCCCCGGCCGTCGGGCGCATGTTCGGCTATTTCTCGATCACGTTGTTCCTGAACATGGCCGTCGCGGCGCTGTATGAAGCAGCATTCGTTGTGTACAAAGGCGCGACTCCGGGCAAGCTGGCGCTTTCCCTGCGCGTCATACGCGAGGACGGCACGCGGCCAGGCTGGGGACTTGCCATCGGCCGGTATTTCGCCAAGCTTGTCTCCTCCTTTACCATGTGCATCGGTTTCATTATGGTGGGGCTGGATGATGAAAAGCGCGGACTGCACGACCGTATTTGCAACACTCGCGTAATCAGGGTCTGACCCTTGGCAATCCAGCCTGCTCTCACGAACTGCCACCAGTGCCTGGCCCCTCTTCGATTCAGCGCCAGCGGCGAGCCGGTGCGCTGTCACTGCGGGCTGGAAGCGACGCTGTTCGTGTATCCGGCGCTGGGGCGCACCGCATCCGGCGATGCGGGCGAGGCCATTCAGGGCCAGGGCGAGTCGGCCTGCTTCGCGCATCCGGGCAAGCGTGCCGTCGCGGCGTGCCAGAAATGCGGCCGCTTTGTCTGCGGTCTGTGCCGTATCGAGTGGGGCGACGCCCTGCTGTGTCCAGCCTGTGTCAACGCAGCGGACAAGCGGACCGACCTGCTGGTCCAGTCCCGACCGCTCTATGATTCGATGGCGCTGGCCATCGCGAGCTTTTCGTTTCTGCTGCTGTATGTGAGCGTTTTCACGGCGCCGTTCGCAATATGGTTGTCGATTCGAGGCCTCCGCTCGCCCGGAAGCCTGACGCCGCGAGTGCGTTGGCGCGCGTGGCTGGCGGTCGCCTTGTCGGTGCTCCAGGTGGTGGGCTGGATCTGGCTGGCCGTTTACATCGTCCTGAAGGCGAAGAATCGGACGGTCGCATGAGCGCCAGCCGTTCCCAGTACCGCCGCCTTCCGGGCAAACGCTCCGGCCTGTTGCGCCGCAATACTCTGTGGCTCGGACCCGACCATCTGCTGCGGGTCAATTCGACCCGATTCACCGAGCGGTACCGCCGCTTCTACTTTCGCGATATCCAGGCGATCTGCCTTCAGAACGGCATTGGACCGAACTGGCGAACGCACGGCATGATTGCGTTCGCCGGCGCGCTGTTCGTTGCCGGCCTGTTTTATTCCGCTCATCAGATATGGGCGGCGCTGCTTGCCATCGCCATCGGTGTGTACGTATTCGCGGTATGGCGGCGCCCCGATTGTTCCGTGACAATTCAGACCGCGGTCGGCACCAATAGTCTGCCATCGCTGTGCCATATCCGGCCAACACGGAAAGCAATCGCGTTGATTAACGAGCGAATCTACGCCTCGCAACCCCGGGTAACGGGCGAGGAACTCGCTCTCATGATGGCGCTTCCGCCCCCTCTTCCCGGCGCTGCTCAGGCCATGGGCGGCGCTCCTCCTCCGCTCCCGCAGGCCGAGAGCGCGTCATCGTCGCGGCTGTTTATTGTTTCCTTTGCCGCGCTGCTGGCTCTTGGAGGGATCAAGCTGGCCGAAGCACTGACTGGCGTTCCCGCACTCACCTGGAGCCTGCCGGCAGCCTACATCTGCACTCTCGGACTGTTCGTGGGCGCGATCGTTCGCAGTGGCATCCGGAAGCTTCCCCGGGTGGCTGTCGTAGCGGTTTTCGCGGCGCTCACGATCACCGGCGCCCTCGGATCGGCGAGTGTCCGCTGGACTTATGGCCGCGTGGTGCTGACCATGCGGAATGAGCAGGTCGAGCGCATCTACGCCGGCATCGCGGCAAACACCGCGCTCCAGGTGACGCTCAGCGTCGTTTTGCTGGCGACAGCGGGTGTCGGCCTTTTCGCGTTCGTGAGCGAGTGGGATCTGGCCGGCGCCGGCGACGGACCAATTACTCTCTTCGGCGCCGAGCGGCCATGAGCAGTTTACAGCAGACCTGCTTCGTTCATGCATCGCGCGAAGCGGTGGCGCTTTGCATCGATTGCCGGCATTCCTTTTGCCGTGAGTGCGTGGTGGACCATGATGGGCGGCTTATTTGCGCCGCGTGCCTCGGAAAGCTCCAGCGTAAGCCGCGCCAGGCATCCCGGCGCTGGCGTTCTATCGCGAGCGCTGCGGGCCTTGGCGCCGCGCTCATTCTCTGCTGGATCCTCTTCTACATGGGCGGCCGCGCGCTGCTGATGAGCGAGCCGAGGCACCACAGCTTTTCCTCGGAGCGACCGTGAGCGGCGCAATGCGGCCGCCAAATCCGATCGTGTTGCTGGACGAGAGCGTCGCGCTGCTTCGCGCGGCGCCTGCGTCGGCATGGCTCGCATGGGCGGTGGGCTCGCTGCCATTCGCGCTCGGAGTCATTGCCTGCATCACGGAAATGACCAGCAGCGCCGATGCACCCGCGGCTCTGCCTGGTCATGCGCTCGGCGTCGCCGTCCTCTATCTATGGATGGTGTCGTGGCAGACCGTCTTCTCGCGAAGCTTATGGCCGGCCCTCACGCGCGAACCGCGCGGGAGAGCACTCCCACTGATGACGGCCATGCGAACACAAGCCCTGCTTTGGAGCACTGCCCTCGTGTTGCTTCCGGCCAGCCTGCTGAGTGTGGCGGGTTTTCCGTGGGCGGTCGCGTTCTACTACAACGCCGCCGCGTTTCCCTACGGCGACCGCGAGCCCGCTTTGCGGGAGATCATACGATATGCGTCCGCGCGAGCTTCGACATGGCACATGTCCGCGGCATTCGCGCTGAGCATCACATGTATCGTGTGGCTGGTGGCGCTGGTGAATTCAGCCGTGCTGGTGATCGGCGGACCCCTGCTGTTGCGCACGCTCACCGGCCAGGAAAGCGTATTCACCCGTGACATTCAGGGCATGTTCAACACCACGCTGCTCGCGTCTGTGCTGACCATGGCGTGCCTTGCCGTCGATCCTCTGCTGCGTGCGATGTTCGTGATTCGGTGCTTCCGGGTGGACGCCATCCGGACAGGCATCGACCTGAAGGCGGCCGTGGCGCGTTCTGCTGCTGGCG
>DASRCB010000293.1:0-17959 GCA_035653295.1 Bryobacteraceae bacterium | reverse complement strand
GAGATCCCGGATATTCTGGCCAGGATTCGCGCCGGTCAGCGGGTGGAGCATTTCGAGACGGAGCGCCGCAGGAAAGACGGGCGCATCGTGCATGTGTCGCTCACTATTTCGCCGGTTCGCGACGCGCAGGGCCGGGTAGTGGGCGTTTCCAAGATTGCCCGCGACATTACGGAACGCAAACGTAACGAGACGGCGCTGCGCGACGCCGAGGCGCGCTATCGCGATCTGTTCGAGAATTCGCCATTGTCGGTGTGCATCATCGATCCCGATCAGGACCGGTTTATCGAGCTGAATCGGATGTTCGCGCAGCGCCTGGGATATGATCCGGCGGAAGTTCCGTCCCTCGCGCCCGGCGAGGTCATGCCCGACTACCGCCCCCTCCTGATGAGCGCTTTGGCGGAGAAGAAGCCCGGGGCTCAGCACGTGCAATTCACTACGCACTACCGGACCAAAGGGGGCGAACTGCTGGATACGCTGGTAACCGCCCGGCCGATACGCCGCGAAGATCGCATCCTGATTCACAGCATCGCCTTCGACCTGTCGGCCGAGCGCCGCGCCAGGGAGGCCACTCGCCAGCTGCGCGAAAAAGAGTCGCTGCTGCGCGAGATTCACCACCGGGTGAAGAATAACCTGCAGGTGGTCTCCAGTCTGCTGGGGCTGCAGTCGCGCGGCGTGCACGATGAAGAGCTGCGCCGCGCATTTCAGGAGAGCCAGAACCGCGTCCATTCCATGGCCCTGCTGCACGAGAGCCTGTATCAGTCCGACAACCTTTCGCGAGTGGACTTCCCGGCCTATGTGCGGCAGCTGGCGGCCTATCTGTTCCAGTCCTATGGCGTGCGGGGTGAACACGTCCGTCTGAGAACCGACCTGGAGGCGCTCTCGCTGACCATGGACGCCGCGGTGCCCTGCGGCCTGATCATCAACGAACTGCTTTCGAATGCGCTGAAGTACGCGTTCCCCGGAGGGCGCGGCGGCGAGGTGCGCATCGTGCTTCAGGGCCAGGGACCCGGACGGGCGCGGCTGGTGGTGTCCGATGACGGTATCGGCATTCGCAAAGACGTGGACTGGACTCAGGCGAGGACGCTGGGACTCCGACTGGTGCGCACTCTGGCGCAGCAGGTGGATGGGCAACTCGAGATCGAATCCCGGACCGGCACGGAAGTACGGCTCACGTTTGCCGCCGCGGCCTGAGTGCGATTCTAATAAGAAAGACCCATGGCTGCCCGCATTCTCATCGTCGAAGACGAGCGCATTACCGGCGAGGACCTGCGCGATATCCTGTCCGGCCTCGGCTACGAGGTGGTGGATATGGTCGGCAGCGGCGCTGAAGCGATCGCCCGCGCGGAGCAGATGTCGCCCGATCTGGCGCTCATGGACATTCGCATCAAAGGCGACATAGACGGCACGGAAACAGCGCGCATCCTGCGGAGCCGCTTTAATATCCCGGTGATTTACCTCACCGCTCACGCCGATACGGAAACGCTGGAGCGCGCCAAAGTGGCGCAGCCGCTCGGCTACATAACGAAGCCGTTTCAGGAAGGCGAACTCCACGCCAGCATTGAGATGGCGTTGCATAAACACGCCGAAGACCTCAAAACCCGCGACCGCGGCGAGCTGCTGGAATCGACGCTGCGCGCCATCGGCCAGGGCGTGATATCGGTCGACCGCGCAGGCGCGATCACACTGCTCAATCCCGCGGCGGGCGCCTGGACTGGCTGGACGGCTGACGAAGCTCGCGGCCGACCCGTGGATGAGGTTTTCGCGCTCGGCGGCGATGGTGGGAAGGCCACCATGTCGCTGCTCGAGCGAGTGCTTGCCGACCGCACCGTAGAGGAGTTGCCGGCCGACGCACAACTCCAGTCGAGGGATGGCGGCCAGCGGATCGTGGGCGGGAGTGTCGCCCCGATCATCGATCATCAGGGAGAAGTTTCAGGCGCCGTGATTGTTTTCGGAGCGGCCGTGGGAAGCACGCCCGAAGCCGAGGAGCAGGAGGCCGGGAAAAGGGCCGACGATCGTGACACCGTCGGCGCGGGAGATGTGAGAGTGATCGCCGCGTCGCCACGCATGAAACAGGTGCTTCATTTTGCGCGGCGGGTTGCCGAAAGCGAGGCCTCCACCATTCTCATCGAAGGCGAGAGCGGCGCCGGCAAGGACGTGGTCGCCAAATACATGCATCACGTCGGAAACCGCCGCACGGGCCCGTTCGTGTCGCTGAACTGCGCCGCCATTCCGGAGACGCTGCTGGAAAGCGAGCTATTCGGCTACGAGAAGGGGGCCTTTACCGACGCGCGCGCGCCCAAGGCGGGAATTCTCGAGGTCGCCTCCGGGGGAACCATTTTTCTGGACGAAATCGGCGAGATGCCTGTGGTGCTGCAGGCCAAGATGTTGCGCGTGCTCGAAGACCAGAAGTTCCGGCGCCTCGGCGGCGTGCGTGACATCCAGGTGGATCTGCGCGTCATGGCCGCGACCAACCGCACGCTGGTGGAGGCGATCGACCAGGGCAAGTTCCGCCTCGACCTTTATTACCGGCTGAACGTGATTCAGGTGTGGCTGCCGCCGCTGCGCGAACGCACGGAGGACATACTCCCGCTGGCGCGCCACTTCGTGCGCATGTACAACACGCGCTTCCACCGCCAGATTCACGGGCTGTCCCGCGCGGCCGAAGAAGCGCTGGTGGCGTATGACTGGCCGGGCAACGTCCGCGAACTGCGCAACATGATGGAGCGGGCCATGATCCTCGAGGAGACGGACTGGATCCGCACCACGAGCCTGCAGATGGAACGCCGCCAGGACAGGCCCGCCGCACCGGGCGTCGCCGCAGCCAGTCCGCAGCCCCCAACCGGCAGCACTCTGGAGCAGACGGAGCGAGCCATGCTGGTCAACGCGCTCGAAACCGCGAACTGGAATCAGACCCGCGCCGCCGTGCTGCTGGGCATCAGCCGCGACGCGCTGCGCTACAAGATGAAGAAGTTTAGTCTGAGCAGGAACGCTGAGGGCGAGGGCGAGGCCAGAACAGAAACCGCCTGAAGTTCGGGGAAAATCGGAGCTCGAAGGATGCCTCCGAGCCCCGAATCCCGTCTCAGATCGATAACAGGCGATCGAAGAAGGAACGATACCGCCGGAAAGCCAGGCGCAGGTCTTCCGTCGACACCTGGTCTTTGGCGCCCCATTCCTTCTCGAGGCGGCTGCGCTCGTCGGCGAAAACCTCGGTCAGGCGGCGAATGGTTGCGGCCACGAGCTCGTCGGCCGCTTTCACCGAGCCGGTGGGATCATCGACGAACCGGGTCTGGACATCGGTCCACCGGCGCCGCAGTTCCTCGCCTTCATCGTGCGAGAACAACGGCATGGGGCCGGAGGAGTCTTCAGCCGGGCGGTATTCCTGCACCGCTGTGCCCTGGCTCTTTACTAAATCGGCAGTCGAAACCGCGCTCTCTTCATTGACAATCATGAGTGCACCTCCGCATGCTCCATCACAGGCTGGCCGAGCAGGTCTTCAAATAACGAACGATAGTGGACCATGGCGCGCCGCAGATCCTCGGTATTGACCGCGCTCTGCTTATCGCGAACGGCGATGGCGTGCGCGGCCCGGTAATTCTGAACGACGGCGGGGTGGTCCACGGTGAGGTCTTCGGCGCGCTGGTCGAAGTCGCGCATGGGATACCCGCGCGTGTTCATCAGGCGTGTAACAAGTTCATCGGCCTGGGAAACGGCCAGACGCGGGTCATCGACGAAGCGCGCCTGGGTTTCGCGCCAGGACGCGGCGAAGCGATCCCGCTCGTCTCGCGTGAGTTCACGGATGTGATATTTGCGGACCCTCTCCTCACGACGCACCAGTTCCGTTTCGGCCGTACGCGCGCCGCGTTCGGCGGCAAGGCGGTCATATTCCGGACCGAACTTGCCACGAATGCGCTGCGTGCGCTGCCGCTGAAAGTACATGACCGCCGCGAAAACGATTGCGGCCACGGCAATAACGATCAGGACGATCGTAATGGTGTTCATACTGCTGCCTCCATCAGCGCGGCATAGTCGTCTGCCGCGCTGAGGGAGGAGCAGATCAGCGGCCAAAATCGGGCGTCACGGTTACGCGTCAGCGGTGATCACTGTGCTCGTGGCCGCCGTGCTCGTGCCCGCCGTGATCGCGGTCCCCGTATTCACGCCGGCCGCCGCCGTGTTCGGCGTAACCGCCGCGGAACTCATGGCGCTCGATGCGCGGCGCCGCGGGACGAGCCCAGCTTCGCTCGTAGGGGTGGACGTATACGCCGCGATTGCCCCATGTACGGCCCCACGGGCGCCCATCGATGACGATGTCGTGAGAGCGCCAGCCGAAGGCCGGGTGGCCCCAGCCCCACGGGGCGAAGCCGCCTCCGAGATAGATTCCCGGCCCCCAGTTGATGGCCCCGCCGACGTAGAACCCGGCGCGTGGGCGCACGAATACGACCGCGGGGTTGTAATAGGGCACGTATACGTATCCGGGATTCGCGGGAAGAATCTCGATATCGCCAGGGCCGTTGTCGATGACGCGATCATACTGCGTGTTTTGCAGGTAGCCGTAGTTCATGGCCTGCTGGCGCATGCGCTGCACGGCGTCCATGACGTCCTGCCTTTGCGCGAGCACGGCATTGCCCAGGGCCTGGGTCCAGCCCATATCACGCGCCATGGTGTCCAGCACCTGCGGGAACGGGAGAAGGGCGACGACACTGGGATCCCATGGCAGGTTGTCCTGCTGGATAGCCTGCGCGAGCTGATCGCCGTGCAGATACGCATGCTCCTGCGACCAGGTTGCGGCATCCGGAATCTCCTGCCAGAAGGTGGAAGCGGTCAGCACCTGAGCGAGCAGTGGATCGGGGTACAGCGCGATTCGTTGCACGAGACTGTCGATCTGCTGCGGCGGCAATGTCGGCGCCTGCGGCTGATATGTGTACTGCGGCTGGTTGTAGGCCGGGTACTGCTGCGGTGGGTACTGCTGTTGCTGCGGGTACTCCTGTTGCTGTGGGTACTGCGGCGGTGGATAGTTCTGCTGCGCAGGGTAGTTCTGCTGCGGATACTGCTGCGCGGGCGGGTACGGCTGCTGCTGTGCCGGGTAGGGCTCCTGGGCAAGCAGGGTGGCGCCACACGTAATCGCAATTACGGAAAGAATTCGTGCTCGGTACGGCATGTTTGCTCTCCTGACGGTCCTGTCCGTTCGATGCCGCCAGCGGGCATGCTGTTGCGTGACAGACATTTATCTTTAGTAATCGGAGTGGTCGATGGCTTGCTCGCGCGACCCTTGGCATGCGCGGGTACATTCGCTGGATTGCCGTGGCGCTGTTGCTGGTTCCTTTGCGGGGCCGGGAGATCGACCTGCTGTGGCGCAATCCGGGCAATGTGGCGCGTTTGGATCTGGCGGACGGTCCGGGCGGACGCGCGGGGCGGCCGAAGCCGCCATTCCGGTTCGTCGCCGAGGACGTATCCGGCACGAGTCCCAAGGTCACGGTGCAGGATTCCGCGGGCCGAAAGTGGTCCGTGAAATGGGGAAAGGAAGCCTGGCCCAGCACCTTCAGCTCGCATCTGGCGTGGGCGTGCGGCTATTTCGCGGAGACGGAATATTTCGTTGCACGCGGGCGCATCTTCGGAGCACATGACCTGCGCCGCGCGCGAGACGAGATTGCCCCTGACGGGACCTTCGAGGACGCGCGGTTCCAGCTGCGCTCGTCATCGCCGAAATTCCTCAAGGATCGCAACTGGGCGTGGAACGATAATCCTTTTCTCGGCACGCACGAGTTCAACGGGCTGCGAATCCTCATGATGCTTCTCTCCAACTGGGACGCGAAGGACGAACGGCAGTTCCGGCAGCGCTGGTATGAGAAGGTTGTCGATCCGCACGGGAAAGCGGCGGACTCCAATCTGGCGATCTTCGAGGAGCGCGGTAATCCGCCTCGATACCTGTTCTTCGTCAGCGACTGGGGCGCGACGATGGGAAAAGCATCGAATCTCGCGGGCCGCCGCGATAAATGGAACGCGCGGCACTTTACGAGGCAGACGGCCGCTTTCGTTCGCGGTGTTGATGATAACGGCCAGGTCGAATTCAGCTTTCGGGGCAAGAACGGCCGGGACATTTCCCAAGGCATTACCGTCAGCGACGTGCGCTGGCTGATGCACTATCTGGGGCGCATCAGCGACGCACAAATTACCCGGGCGCTGGTCGCCAGCGGGGCGACTCCGGATCAGGTGAGTTTCTTCGGTCCAGCGCTGCGCCAGCGGATCCGGGAACTGCAGGCGGTGGCGAATACGCGCCCGCGCCAGATCCGTGAGGCCGCGCTTCGCTAAGATTCCTTTGAGATGGACCATCCGAAGCGCATGCTCGCGATAGCCTGCGCGGTGCTCGCCGTACTTCTCCTTTGCCAGATCGCGGGATGGAATCCGCGCAATGTGCCGTGCATGTTTGCCCTGACCCCCACCTGCGCGGCGACGTGTTTGAATCGGTCGGGCGCCCTGCGCGGTTCGGGCCTCAAGGTGCAGACGATAGGGAATATTAAGTATGTCGGGCCGAACGAGGCTCTGGTGGAGTATCTGTACGAGCCGGTGAACGCGACGGCAGCGGACGAAGCCAACCCCGATTCCTCGCAGATCAAACTGGCTGCGTTCCGGAAGGTTTTCTATCGATGGCGGCTGGAGCAGTAATGGATCTCAGCGGAAAAGTGGCGCTGGTCACCGGCGGAAGCCGCGGCATCGGCCGCGCGGCGGCCATTGCCCTGGGGCGGGCCGGCGCCGATGTCGCCGTGAACTATCGTCAGCGCGCTGATGAAGCCGACCAGGTGGTCGCGGTGATAGATGGCTTCGGCCGGCGCGCGATTGCGATTCAGGCCGATGTAAGCCGAGGTGATCATGTCTCTCGGCTGATCGAAGAGACCAACGCAAAACTCGGCGCGATCGGCATCCTGGTGAACAACGCCGGCATTGCGCGTCCGCAGAAACTCGACGAGATCACCGAGACGGACTGGGACGAGATCGTCGATGTCAATCTGAAGTCCTGTTTCCTGGTTACGCAGGCGGCGCTGCCGGCCATGCGCGCGGCGCGGTGGGGGCGGATCATCAACATGTCATCGGTGGCGGCGCACGTCGGTGGAGTCGTTGGGCCGCACTATGCGGCGTCCAAAGCGGGCATGATCGGGCTGACGCATTCGTACGCGGCGCTACTCGTTAAAGAAGGAATTACGGCCAACGCGATTTCGCCCGCGCTGATCGAAACGGATATGGTCACCGCGAACCTGAACGCCACGCCGGAGCGGATTCCGGTGGGGCGGTTCGGCGATGTCGAAGAAGTGGCCGAGGTGGTAGTCATGCTGGCGCGGAACGGATATATCACCGGCCAGACCATTCACGTGAATGGCGGCTGGTATATGAGCTGAGCGTCACTCCATCCGCAGAGCCGTTATCGGGTCGATGCTCAATGCTCGCCGCGAGGGGGCGTAGGCGGCGGCCAGCGCAATGACGAGGAACAACGCAGAAGCGCCGAACAGCGAGATCGAATCGACTTTGTTCAGTCCATAGAAGAGACCGCGAAGGAGGTAACCCGCGGCGGCGGCCAGAGTCAGTCCTACCCCCAAACCGGCCATAATCGGCCGCGCGCTCTCGCGGAGAATAAGGAACACGACATCGCGCTTCTGCGCTCCAATAGCCATGCGGATGCCCACTTCCCTTGTTCGCAGGACCACAATGTAGCTGACGGTGCCCACAATACCGATCGCCGCGAGCAGCAGCGCGAGCAGCCCGATTGATGAAGCAACGACGGCCGCCAGACTCGACGTGATGAAGGGTGCGCTCTCGCGCAGCATGCGGTCCAGAGTGGCTGAACGGATCACCAGATCGCGATCGACGGATGGAAGCACCGAATCGAGAGCTCTCATCACCGGTGCGGGATCGGAGTGAGTGTGAATGAGCATCGGGTAATTCGGCGCCTGATCCTCCGCGAGCGGGACATAGACCTGCTGTGAGCCGCTGCCATCGAAATTGACGCCGCGAATGTCACGCGCCACGCCGACAATTCGGTATTCGCCCTTGCCCAGGCGGATGTCATGGCCAAGAGGATTCCCGCCTGGGAGCAGCCGCACCGCGGCGGACTCACTGACAATAGCTTCACGCGAGCCAGCCCGGTCCGAAAGAGCACGGCCGGTCAGAAGCGGAATACCGAGAGTCGAGAAATAGTTGCTCTGAACGGGCGTGGCGAACACGAAAACCTGCACATTTGGCGTGGATGCCGCCACGCGCCAGGCCGGAGCGGACGGTGGCGCCGCGCTGGTGATCGCTGCAACACCGGGAAGCGAGGCGACACGGCGGTGAAGCTCGGCAGCCAGCGCCATCTTTCTCGCGTCGGTGTAGTCTCGTGATTCGGGAAACTCAAACTGCACATCAATGACATGCCTGCTGTCGTAGCCCGTCTCGGTGCTGATCGAGCGCATGGCGCCCCGGACGAACATACCGGCGAAAGTCATGAGGACCAGCGATGCGGATACCTGTACTGCGACGAGCGCGTCCTGAACGCGGCGGCTGCGGACCGAAGAAGTGAATGCTCTGGAATTCGCAGCGGCCAGGCGCGCCCCACTCGAACTCACCATGGCGGGCAGGAAGCCGAAGGCGGCGCTCGCGCCCAGTGAGAGCGCAATCACAAAGAGGACGACGCCGAGGTCGGGCGTGACATGAAAAACGATGGTTCCTGTATCCGGCGGGAGCGCTTCCGAAAATCGCGTCGCCAGCAGCCTCGTAAACGCCCATGTGCAGAAAAGCGCCGCGGTTCCGGCAATGACTCCGAACAAAGCACTCTCGGTCAACAGCTGGCGCATCAAACGAATCCGCGTTGCGCCCAGAGAGACGCGCATAGCCAGTTCGCTTTGCCGCGAACGCGCGCGCACCAGTTCCACGTTACCGGCGTTGGCGCAGGCTATCGCCAGGACCATCCCGGCGCCGGCGGCGATGAGCAGAATGGCCAGGCGCAGCCCGGGGTAGGAATCGAGCGGCAGAGGGAACGGGGAAGCGCGCCAGACGATCGCCCGGAGCGGCCGGACAGTCTCGGCGTCACCATCATGCACAGCTCTCAGGCGATTCGCGACCAGGGTCATTTCCGCTTCCGCCTGTCGCGGTGTCGCGCCCGGGGCAAGCCGCCCGAAAATTCGGCAGCACTCAATTCCGCGATCATGGAACCAGTTGCGGTGCGGGAACAGCAGCGGCTCGACGTGCAGGGGAACCCAGAAATCGGGCGCCGCGATGTTTGTGCCCACAAAATCGTGCGGCGCGATTCCGATAATCGTAACCGCAACTCCGTTCAGGCGAACCGTCCTGCCCACCACCGAGCGCACGCCGGCAAAGCGCTTCTGCCAGTAGTTTTCGCTGATCAGGACGGCGGGTGATTCCGTCAGCTCGCGAAGGCTCGTGGATTTGAAGCTTCGTCCGCGAAGCGGCTGGACCCCCAGAACATCAAAATAATCCTCGGAGACAATGAAAGCGGCTGCGAACTCGGCTGTCCGGGCGCTCGAAGGGAGCAGTCCCGGACCGCCCAGCAGCGAGCGGAGATCGGCGGAATGCTGCTGCGGCGCGCTGCCCGCATCGGTCAGCCTCACGCGTTCCAGGCTGTCTGCCAACACTGGCCGAAAGGACCGCACGGACTCGCGGTAGCTCTCGTAATCCGGAACGCTGAACCTGAAGTCTGCTTCCCCGGAGTGCCGGAGCAGCGCCACGCTGACCATTGCGTCCGGATCGCGAGCCTCGACTGGACGCGCAACCATTGCCTTCCAGGCGACAAAAACAGTGGCGTCCACGCCGATGCCCAGCGCCAGCGCGAATATGGCTGCCGCAGTGAGGCCCTTGTTGCGGCGCAACAGGCGGGCTCCGCAGCGCAGGTCCTGCAGAACCGTTTCCGGGAGGATCATATCCCGTAAAGACGGTCGCGCGCGGGCTTTCTTACAAGACCGTTTACTTCCCGCCGGTGTAGCTTACGCGCCAGATGGATTTCGAGCCGTCGTCGGTCACCAGCAGAGAGCCATCCTGGGCCACCGCGACGCCGACCGGCCGGCCCCACACCTTGCCGTCTTTGGTCACGAAGCCGGTCACGAAGTCCTCGAATTCGCCGTTGGCGTGTCCGTTATCCAGGGGAACGCGGATCACTTCATAGCCGGTGCGGTTCGCGCGATTCCAGGAGCCGTGCTCGGCGGCGAAGATGTCGCCCTTGTACTCCGCGGGGAACTGCGAGCCCTCGTAGAAGGTCATCTCGAGGGAGGCGTTGTGCGGCTGCAGCAGGACATCGGGCACGATGACCTTGTCCTTCAGCTCGGGGTGTTTGCCCTGGAGCCGCGGGTCCCAGTGGCCGCCGATGTAGAACCACGGCCAGCCGTAGAAGCCTCCTGGCTGGACGTGGGTGATGTAATCCGGAACCAGATTATCGCCCAGCATGTCGCGTTCATTGACTGAGCACCACAGCTCGCCGGTTGTAGGATTCACGGCGATGCCCACCGGGTTGCGGATGCCCGAGGCATAGACGCGCTCGAACTGTCCCTCGGGCGTGAACTCGAGGATATTGGCGCGGTGATGTTCGGCGGGGTGCGTATCGGGGTCGTTGACGTTCGACTGTGAGCCAACCGATACGAACAGGTGCTTGCCGTCGGGCGAGAAGGCGAGGTCGCGAGTCCAGTGGCCGCCGCCGGCCGGCACCTCGGCTATGGTCTGTGGCGGACCGGAGGCCTTCAAATCGCCGGAGTGATATGGAAACCGCACCACGGCGTTCGTGTTACCGACATAGATCCACTGCGGATTCGGGCCAGGGGGGTAAAACGCGATCCCGAACGGCTGCTTCAGCCCGGTTACGAATACCGACTGCTGCTGCGCTTTGCCATCGGCGGTCATGCCTCGAAAAACCAGCAACTCGCCCTTGTGGCTCTCGGCGACGAACTCATCGCCATTCGGCGCGGTGCGGATTTCGCGCGGTTCATTGAGGCCGCTGGCGTACAGCTGGACGCGAAATCCGGCGGGCGCCTGCGGCCAGGCGTCGGCGGGCCGGGGAACCACGTCCGGTCCGTTCCCCACTCCGGGCGTGGCGTACGGCGCCGGGAGGGTGGCGACGGTGATTTTGCGGAACTGACCCGGCTGCTCGGTGCGGTAATCGCGAAAGGCGTCTTCGCCGGTGAGAACGGTGTGATTGTTATCGACGCTGCCGGCCAGCAGCGCCAGAGCAGGAACCAGGGTTGCCGCACAGGTCAGATGTTTCCAATGGACGATCACGCGTCTCCTCCTCGTCAGAGGGACGCTGCGCGGCGGAAAGCGTTAACACTTCAGGGCCAGGCGCTTACTGGCTCTCCTCAATCTCGGATGCTTTGATCTCCTTGCGCGCGCCCGTGGCGGCGTTCTTCAGGAAAGCGATGATGTCGGCAAGCTCCTGAGAGGTGTAATCGGCCGTCGTGGGCGGATGTTTCCAGGTCGTGTTCGACTCCATCGAGACGATGTCTTTGGACGCGAGCTTTTTCAGTTCGGGTGGAGTTTGGCTGAGGTCCCAGACTTCGGTCTCGTCACCGGCCTTCTTTTGTACCAAACCGGGGAATGTTCCCGAAGAGGTCTTCACCTGCTGGACGTACGCAGTCATACTCATTTCGATGGATTGTGCGATAGCGCGTGCGCCGACCGCACCGGAGAAGTCCTTCAGATCGGGTCCGACCGCTGTCCCGATTGCTCCCATTTTGTGGCAGGTGGCGCACGGAGTCCCTTTTGGTGATTTCTCGAACAGCGCCCGTCCACGTTCCACCTGAGCGGCGTTGCCGGCCGCGGCCTTGCTTTGCGCCATCACCGCGTGCGTGAGGATCACAAGGCCGGCTGCAAAACAGGCGAGTTGTCTCATAGGATGCCTCCCGGGATCTATCGGGGAGATAGTCTGCATGTTTGCGACCGCGGTTTTTAGGCTTCTGCGTGGGTTTCTCGGCGGTTATGGAGGCGGGCATTGCGTGAATCCGCGCAGCTCATGTGGGTTTTCAGCCAGAACTCGACCTGAATCAGGCATCCGGGCGACGTGGATCTCGCCAACAGCGCATTGTCACCCACCCCCGCCCAGCTTGTTGCAACTGCTGACGATTTCCGGACCGTGACCGGGAGGCTGTGCAGTCGCACTACCGTGGTCCGGTATTTGCACCCGTGTTGCTGAACCAGGAGATTCGACATGTACCTCTGTGCGCTTAGTTTCGCCCTGATCTTCGCCACCGGGACCGTTAACACACCTGCGGATCTGGATCGTTCCTTCGAGAGCCTCAAGCAGGCCCAGGCCAGTCACGACGCCAGCCAGGTTAAGACGCTGGCCGTTTCCACTTACTCCGCGGCGAAAGAGATTGCCGCCACGCTGGCGCCAGCCGCCGCCGAGGAAAAAGATGCGTGGAAGCAGGAAGTCGACTACGCAAAGTATGTCCAGCTGCAGATCGAGTATGCGCTGTCCAGCACGGCCGCGGAGGCGAAGCCGGCGGAGACCGTGGATCTCCTTGCAACGCTGGAACAACTAAACCCTTCGAGTAAGTATCTGGACGCCGCGTATACGCGTTACTTCTATGCGCTGAGCCAGACCGGCGCCTCGGCAAAAATCGTTCCGGTCGCAGAGAAGGGCCTGGCTCATTTCCCAAATAATGACGATTGCCTGCTGGTGCTGGCGGATAACGCCATGGCACGCAAGCAGCCGGATAAAGCCATTGCGTACGCCGACCGGCTGGTGAACGCGGTCAACAAACGCGCCAAACCGGAGGGTATGTCCGCGGCGGACTGGCAGAAGAAGAGGGATACGGCTCTGGGACGAGGTTACTTCATCGCCGGCGTGCTCCGTGCGGAGAAGAGCCAGTTCTTCCAGGCAAACGAGAACCTGCGCGCCGCATTGCCGCTGATCAAAGGTAATCAGGCGATGATCCCGCCGGCGCTGTTTTATCTGGGGCTCGCGAATTACCAGCTTGGCAAACAGCTGCTCAACAAGGCCCAGATCCGGGAGGCCGCGAAGTTCAGCGAAGAGGCCGCGGCGTACAGCGGTCCGCTGGCGGATCAGGCGCGGCACAATGCCCTGGTGATGAAGCAGGAAGCGGACCGCATGCGCTGAATGAGCTTGTCAAAGCCGCGAGAGAAGGCGGCATCGAGATCAACTAACAGCCAGGAACCCGCTTCCGGCGACAACCGCCGGCGCGGAGCAGTTGAATGTACATCCAGTTCTTCCGGCGCCTGTTATTCGCGCCTTTGCTACTCCTCACGTTCCCCGGCGCACGGGGCGTGGAGCGAATCATCAACGCCCCTGCCGGCGCGGCGGAGGATCAGGTCCGATATATCGAGCAGCACGCGGTGGATGAAAACCGCGCGGCGCTCGATTTCGAGAAGCAGCGCGACTTTGCCTCAGCCGCGGCGGTACTGGAGCGGACCCGAGGACTGTGGCCCGTTGACTCGAACCTGCTTCCGGCGCTACGTTCCGGAGTACTCGCCAACCTGGCGGATGCATACCAGTTCGGGGGACGTTGGCTCGAGGCTGCCGGCGCGCTGCGTGAGGCGATCGCGGTGAGCGAGCGCGCGTGGGGCGCATCGGACGCGCGCACAACGCGCATGGAGGTACGCCTTGGCGAGGCGGAGGTCGTGTTGGGCCAGTTCGCCTCGGCCGATCGCCGGCTGCACGACGCGCTGGATCAGCAGCGCAGGACAGCCGGCGAGAGCAAGGCGGAACTGGCGCAGACTCTGGCTACGGTGGCCGTGCTGGATGTGAACATCGGCCGCGTTGCCGAAGCGGAGCAGTTCGCCGAAGAAGGCCTCGCGCTGGCCGCGGAAGCGGAGCCGGGCACAGCCGAATACGGTTCTGTCATGGGCGTGCTTGCCGGCGTTTTTGTCATCGAGCGGCAGAATGCGCGCGCGTTCCCGCTGCTGACGCGAGCCATCGATCTGCTCGAAAGCCATACCCCCGACAGCGTTCGCGTGGCTCCGCTTCTGGTGCAGCGCGGTCTCATCGAAGCCGACGACCACAAATACACGCTGGCCGAGCGCGACATGCAGCGCGCCATCGTCATTCTGGACGGTTCCAACGGGCCGAACATCAACGGCGACTGGGCGAGGCTGCATCTGGCCCGGCTGTATCTGGCTCAGGGCAAGGTCGAGGAGGCGGACACGATTGTTCCACCGACGATCGATCGCCAGCGGACCTTTCTGGGCGGTGCGGGCAGGAGACTGGCGCTTTGCATCCGCGAACTGGCCCGCCTTCGCGCGATGCAGAAACGCTACGATGAGGCTGCCGCTCTGTATCGCGAGATCCTCGGCATGGTCGGCGCGCCGTCTCTGGACAAACGGCCAGCGGCGGCAGGACGGCACGCGTCCGAGAAGGACGTTCGCGCGCTGGAGCAAAGGGCCGCGGTCGTATTCGACATTCCCCGAGGCGATTGATTCACCACGCCCGGCGTAAAATCCAGGTATGGATCTGGTCGCCAATGGCGAGCGGCATCGCCTTAACGTCGACCCGGAACGGCCCCTCCTGTTTGTGCTGCGTAACGAGCTCGACCTGACCGGGACCAAGTACGGCTGCGGCGAAGGCGAGTGCGGCGCCTGCACGGTGCTGATCGACGGAGTTCCGCGGCGCTCGTGCCGGACTCCGGTGAGCGCCGCCGCGGGAAAGCAAATCACCACCATCGAGGGTCTGGAGGATGCGGGCCGCCTGCACGCGGTGCAGCAGGCCTTCATCGACGCCGACGCGATGCAGTGCGCGTACTGCACCTCGGGCATGATCCTGTCCGCGGTGGCTCTGCTGCATCGGAATCCAACGCCGACTGACGAACAGATCCGCAGAGCCATGGAAGGCAATATCTGCCGCTGTGGCGCTTATAACCGCATCGTGGCCGCGGTCCGGAAAGCATCGACGGCCATCACTGCCCGCGCGGAGGCCCCCCATGCCTGAGCTGGAGCTGGAGCGCTATGAACTGAGTGAGGGGCCGGCATACCGCTTCGAGTCGAACCGCCGCGACTGGCTGAAGTCGCTTGGAGGCGGTCTGCTGGTTCTGCTCGTGGTGAGCGACCTCGAACGGGCGCAGGCGCAGGAGGCCGGCCGCGGCGGATGGAATCAGAAGCTGCCGGAGAACATTGGCGCCTGGCTGCATATCGCGCCCGACGGCACGGTGACGGCCTTCACCGGCAAAGCCGAGATGGGCCAGAATATCCGCACTTCTCTGACCCAGGCGGTGGCGGAAGAGCTCCGCTGCGCGCCGAGCCGCGTGAAGCTGGAAATGGCGGATACTTCCGTGGTCCCGTTCGACATGGGGACCTTCGGCAGCCGCACCACTCCGACCATGGCGCCGCAACTGCGCCGCATGGCCGCGTCCGCGCGAGAAACCCTGGTGGGAGCTGCCGCGAAGCAATGGGGCGCAGACGCGGCCTCGCTGACTGTTGCCGATGGATGGGTCAGCGATCCGGCTTCCGGGCAGCGCGCCGGATTCGGCGATCTGGCCAGGCGTACCGATTTGGTGAAATGCGTGGCCGGCGACGCTGCGGTGAAGCCGCCCGCCGGTACCTCATTGCCGAAGGTGGATGCGCGGGATTTTGTCACCGGCAGGCATCGCTATGCCGCCGACATGCGCCGGCCCGGTATGCTGCACGGCCGCATACTGCGCCCGAGCGCGTTCAACGCGAAACTCGTGTCGGTGGACGCGAGCGCGGCGGCAATGCCCGGGGTCAAAGTGATTCGCGAGGGCGATTTCGTCGGCGTCGTCGCGCCCGATGAACATACGGCCGGCAAGGCGCTGTCCGCGATTCGCGCCCAATGGACCGCGCCACGGCAGATATCGGCGGCGGATCTGTTCGCCGAGCTCCGCAAGCCGGCGCCGTCGGAGAGGCACGATGCCAGGTCGGCGGGCTCGCTCGACGAAGGTCTTCGCGCGGCGGACAAGACGGTTCAGAGCACATATACGGTGGCGTATATCGCGCATACGCCGCTCGAACCGCGCGCCGCGGTAGCCGAATGGAACGGCGGCAACCTGACCGTGTGGACCGGCAGCCAGCGTCCGTTCGGCGTCCGCGAGGAGCTGGCGCAGGCTTTCGGCATTCCCGAGGAAAGCGTGCGCGTCATCGTACCCGACACGGGGTCGGCATACGGCGGCAAGCACACCGGTGAATGCGCGATTGAAGCCGCGCGCCTGGCGAAGGGCGCGGGAAAACCGGTGAAGCTCGTCTGGACCCGTGAGGAGGAGTTTACCTGGGCGTACTTCCGGCCCGCCGGCGTGATTGATGTGCGGAGCGGCGCGACCAAAGATGGGCGCATTACCGCGTGGGAGTTCACCAACTACAACTCCGGCGGGTCGGCGATCGATCCGCCGTACGATATCCCCAATCAGACCGTTACCTTCACACCTTCGCGCGAGGTGCTGCGCCAGGGCTCGTATCGCGGGCTGGCGGCGACCGCGAATCACTTCGCGCGCGAGTCGCACATCGATGAGCTTGCCGCCGCGGTCGGCATGGACCCGCTGGAGTTTCGCCGCAGGAATCTCAAAAACGAGCGGATTCGCGCGGTGCTGGACGCAGCCGCGGAGCGCTTCGGCTGGGGCCGCACGAAGCCGGCTTCTGGTCATGGCTACGGGCTGGCGTGCGGGACGGAGAAAGGCGGGCAGATCGCCTGCTGCGCTGAGGTGTCGGTCGGGCCGCAGGGCCGGGTGCGGATCGAACGCGTCGTGGAGGCCTTCGAATGCGGGGCCGTGGTGAACCCGGAACACCTGAAAAACCAGATCGAAGGCGCCATTCTGATGGGCATTGGCGGGGCGCTGTTCGAGGCCATCGATTTCGACAACGGGCGAATCCTCAACGCGCGCCTCTCGAAGTACCGCGTGCCGCGGTTCAGCGATGCTCCCGCCATCGAGGTCGTGCTGGTGGACCGTAAGGACCTGCCGTCCGCGGGCGCGGGCGAGACCCCCATCGTGGGCATCGCCCCGGCGGTGGCCAATGCGATTTATCAGGCCACCGGCAAACGCATTCGGAGCATGCCCATGCTGCCGCAGATGCTGGCGTGATTACTCGCCGGCGGGCACTCACCGCTTTCGCCGCACCGTTTGTAGTCCGCGCCGCCGATACGCCGCGCCTGGCGATCACGATGGATGATGTCGCGTGGCGCGCCATTCCCGCGCCGTACGCCGCAACCGCCAATGAACGGCTGCTCGAAGCGCTGTCGCGTCATCGTCTCCACGCGGCGCTCTTCCCCGCCGGACACAAAGTGGATGACGACACCGGGCGCGCCATCCTGCGGTCGTGGAGCGATGCCGGCCACATCATCGGCAACCACACCTGGAGCCATCGCGGCTATCACTCCGTCGAGGCCGCCTGGTTCGAGCAGGACATGCTGCGCTGCGATGCGCTGGTCCACGCGCTCCCTCGGTTCCGCCCGTTGTTCCGTTTTCCCGCACTGAAGGAAGGCGATACCGCCGCGAAACGCGACGAGATGCGCCACTTTCTGGCTGCCCATGGTTATCGCAATGGCGCGGTCACGATTGACGCTTCCGACTGGTATTACGATCAGAGGCTTCGCGCGCGGCTCGAATCGGACCCCGGGTTTCCGGCGCAACGGTATCGGCAGCCGTATCTCGATCACCTGTGGGATCGCGCCGGTTACTATGACAATCTCTCACGCCGCGTGCTCGGCCGTTCGGTCGCGCACACGATTCTGGTCCATTACAATCTGCTGAACGTGCTGTTCCTCGATGATGTGTTGACCATGTTCGCGGCGCGGGGATGGAAGCTGATCGGGGCCGAGGAAGCTTTCTCCGATCCCGTATTCCTGCGTCAGCCGCGAATCGTGCCCGCGGGCGAGAGCCTCATCTGGGCGCTGGCGAAAGAAACGGGCCGCTTCGATTCGGCGCTGCGTTATCCCGGCGAGGATGATGTATACGAAAAGCCGATTCTGGATTCGCTCCGGCTATAAACGCCAGCCGAACACCGCGATCTTGTAGACGATCAGCGACACGACGGC
>DASRCB010000292.1:0-14105 GCA_035653295.1 Bryobacteraceae bacterium | reverse complement strand
CCTCCGATATTGCCGCCAAGCCGAATCACTTCCTTCACCAGCCGCGAGCTGATGAACGAGTAAGCTTCTCCGGCCATCAGAAATACGGTCTCCACTTCCGGCCGCAACCTGCGGTTCATGAGCGCCATCTGCAACTCGAACTCGTAGTCGGAGATGGCTCGGATGCCGCGGATGATCACGTTGGCGTGACGCTCTGCCGCGAAATCCACCAGCAGCCCGTTGAAGGTGCAAACCTCCACCCCGGGCCGGCCGCGCACCACCTCCCGCAGCATGTCCATCCGTTCCTCGACGGAAAAGAGCGGCCGCTTCTCCGCATTCGAAAGGATGGCGACAATCAGCCGGTCCACCAGCCTGCACCCGCGCTCGATGAGGTCCAGATGCCCGTTGGTAATGGGGTCAAAGGAACCGGGATAGATGCCAACAACGCTGCGGCGGGGCGTGGCGTCCACGGGATTACTTCATTATACGGGGTGGTCCACGCGGCCGGCGAGGATCACGTCAGTGCCGCAGAGCGTTCATAACCTAAACGAAATCTCGGAGACGATGCCGGCCCGGAACGGTTTCACGGGTGAGCATGACTTCCCGGTCGTGTGCTCGTCCGCTAATCCGGCACGTACTGCCTCAGATACCTGTGCGCCATGCGGAAGCCTTCTTTGTAATCGTCGGTGAAGTCGCCGCCGGGGCAGCAGGCGTAATACGGGTCTTCATGCTCGATGGTCATCGCGCCCTGGTAGCCGGCCTTCTGCAAGACCGAGAAGAACGCCGCCCAGTCGATGCTCCCCAGGCCCGGCAGGCGGTAGCGCCACCATTCCCGATGATCGACAGGATTTGTGCCCGCCCACTTCAGTGTGTGCCAGTCGATTTCGGTGTCCTTCAGGTGCACGTCATAGATGTGGTCCACGAAATCGCGCGCCGTCTGGATGGGATCGATAAACTGCCATACCTCGTGCGAAGGATCGTACTGCAGACCGACATAAGGCGAGTTATTGAAGGCCTTCAGCAGTGCTTCGAACCCCACCGGGCCGGTGGCGATATTCGGACCGCCCGGCCACGGCTCCCACAGGATCCGGACATGGTACTTCTCGCACAGCGGGAAGTAACGCTCGTTGTAGACGCGCACGATCTCGTCCACCTGAGCTGCAAAGGGCTTCTGCGCGTCCTTGCCGGACTGCGTCCCGATGTATGGCACACCGAGTTTCCCGGCAACTTCGATATACTTCGCGAACTTTGTGTTCTCCCGTTCGCGCTGCGCCGGATCGGGGTCGATATGCGACCCTCCGATCTGCAGCGCCGATGCCTGAAGGCCCGCCGCGGCGAGCGCGGATTTGATCGCCGCGAGTTGTTCGTCGGTGACGTGCGCCGGATCTATGGCGCCGCCCTCGGTGATGATGATGTTGCGGAAACCCTCGGCCTTGATGAACTCGATATTCGCGGGCGTGTAATGGCCCAGAACGCCGAGTTTCGGCCGCCACTCGCGCTGCGCCGCCTTGAGCGCCACGGCGCCGGCGGTGGCCGCGCCCAGCAGGGTACGTCTGGTAATGTCGTTCACGCGCTTATTCTATGTCAGCGCCGGCTGCCGCGGCGCTCCGCGCAGGACTCGCCGGCCCTCGACGCGCCAGTCCCCCGACAGCACCAGCGCGATCGCCTCGGTGTAAATTCGGTGCTCCTGCTCGAGGATGCGCGCGGCCAGAGTGTCGTGCGTATCGTGGTCCAGAACGGGAACCGCGGCCTGCAGGATAATCGGGCCGGCATCCAGGTGTTCGTCCACAAAGTGAACCGTACAGCCGCTGATCTTAACGCCGTGGCGCAGCGCCTGCTCCTGGGCCTCGAGTCCGGGAAACGCGGGCAACAGCGAAGGATGGATGTTCAGGATGCGCGTGGGGTAAGCGCGAATGAACTCCAGACTGAGCAGGCGCATGTAACCGGCAAGGCAGATCAGTTCCGCCCCGCGGCGCGCCAGCTCATCCATGACCAGGCGATCGTGATCGGCCCGGGGCAGGCCTCTGGACGGAATGGTGACTCCGGGCAAACCGCGCTCGCGTGCGATTTCCAGCCCGCGTGCTTCGGCGCGATTCGAGATTACCACCGTGATCTCCGCATCGAGACGGCCGGACGCGACGCTGTCGGCAATGGCTTCGAAGTTCGATCCGCGTCCGGAGAGCAGGACCGCGAGCCGCCTCATTTGTAAGTGACCCCGGAACGTGCCGATTCGATCACCTGGCCGATTTCGTAATACTTCTCCTCCATGCGATCCAGCAGGTCGACAGCGCCCGTGAGATGCCGCCGCGAAACGACGAAGATCATGCCGATCCCGAGATTGAAGGTGCGGCGATAATCCGCCTCTGGTATGTTCCCGAGCTTCCGCAGATGCTCGAAAATCGGCGGCACGCGCCACGACTTTGTATCCACCCGCGCAGCGAGGCCCCGGGGAAGAATGCGCGGCAGGTTATCGCTGATGCCGCCCCCGGTGATATGCGCTGCTCCTTTCAGCATGCGATGCTCGATGAGCGTGCGAATCGGCCGCAGGTAACTGCGATGAACTTTCAGCAGTTCGTCGGCAAGAGTTAGACTGCGGTCCCAGGGCAGTTTTTGCGTCGCTTTATAACCAGCCGTTTCGAACAGCAGCCTCCGGGCGAGGGAATAACCATTGGTATGCAGCCCGTTGGATGGCAGGCCGAGCAATACGTCACCCGCGGTAATCCCGGCCCCGGTGAGCATGTTCTTACGATCAGTCGCGCCAACGATAAAACCCGCCAGGTCGTATTCCCCGGCAGCGTATAAACCTGGCATCTCCGCGGTCTCTCCGCCAATCAGCGCCAGCCCATTGCGCTGGCATCCGCGCGCCACGCCCCCGATCACCTGGCCCGCAACCTCCGCGTTCAACCGGCCCACGGCGAAGTAATCGAGAAAAAACAGCGGCGACGCACCCTGTACGGCGATGTCGTTGACGCAGTGATTTACCAGATCCTCGCCAATGGTGTCGTGGCGGCCGGTCAGGAACGCAACCTTCAGCTTAGTGCCCACGCCGTCGGCGGAGCTGACCAGCACCGGATGCTTGTACCCGCTGATCTGAAAACCGGCGCCGAAGCTGCCGATGTCTGTAAGAACTCCCTGGGTGAAGGTCTGCCTTGCGTGTCTGCGAATCAGTGCTACAGCGCGGTCGGCCTCGTCGATATCGACGCCCGCGTCCTTGTAACTGATCTGCTTCTTTGTACCAGCTTTGCTCGCGGCCAAGTCCCAATATAAGGGATTGCTGCCGCTTGCGTCTCCATTACTCCACGAACCCGCGCCAGGTGCGCCCGGTCTGGTCGCGCAGAATGAGGCCCCACTCATCCGAGAGGCCGGTAATCGTTTCGCCGGATGGGGTCTGGAAGCGATAGCGGATGGTATCGCCCGCGCCCACCTCGGCGGAGCCCCGCCACGTCTCACCATTCTCGGCGTGCAACTGGATGTAGTCGCCGTGGCCGAAACCGTACACGCGGGACTTGCTCCCGCACTGCTCGAAGCGAAAGAATCCGCCTGGAACGTGCCGGCGGAGGTGATTTCTTCGGTACGTCATCACCTGATTATCCAGGACCCTGGTTCCACCACATATCCGTCAGAAGTCCTGGTACAAGCGTCCTGTTGCACCTGGCGCAGTTCCTGGGTGAACACGGAAACTGAAGATAATACAGGGATGAGAGCCGTCGTCCAGCGCGTTACCAGCGCCACTGTCAGCGTTGAAGGCCAGGTCGTCGGCCAGATCGGCGCAGGCCTGCTCGTGCTGCTCGGAGTTGCCCGCACTGATACCGAAAACGCGGTCAGTTACCTGGCGTCAAAGATTGTAAACCTGCGAGTCTTCGACGATGACCGGGGTCGAATGAACCGCAGCCTGCTCGAAACAGGCGGCGAGATTCTCGTCGTTTCGCAGTTCACGCTGTATGGCGACACCACAAAAGGCCGCCGCCCGGCGTACGACGAGGCGGCCCCTGCCGAGCTTGCCCGTAATTTATACGACTCTTTTGTCGCTCAGGTGCGCAGCTTCAATGTTGTCAGGGTCGCTACCGGGGTCTTTCAGGCCGAAATGATGGTCACGCTGACTAACGACGGACCGGTAACTTTGATCTGCGAATCGAAAGTATAATTTGTATCCCAATATTAGTATGGAGTAAGATCGTTGCTGATGGCTCGTCCAAAATCAGCGGATCATGGCCTGCTCGAGGCGGCTCTGGAAGGTCTCGAGTTACAACGGCAAAGACTCGAAGAACAAATACGCCAGGTGCGGGCCCGTTTGGGCCAGGGCGGCGGGCGTGGAAGGCCGGCCGGCGGAAAACAGGCTGCCGCCACGGCGACACGGCGCCCGCGGCGAAAGCTCAGTGAGCAGGCGCGGAAGCGCATCGCGGCGGCGCAGAAGAAGCGCTGGGCGGCGTTCCGTAAAAAGGCGGCGGCGCAGGGCTCCGGCGCCTGATCAGGGCAAACGACACGGCCGCCGGCGCCGGAGTGTAAGTATTGATCGTCGGAACGGGTGTCGACATCGCGGAAGTGGACCGTATCCGCGCCGCCGCCATGCGCTTCGGTGAGCGTTTCATTCGTCGTGTCTATACGACGGCGGAGATCGCCTACGTCGAGCGCCGCGGCCCGGCGTCGCGTTACGAACGTTACGCCGCTCGTTTTGCCGCTAAGGAAGCGGGCATGAAAGCGATTGGCACCGGGTGGCGACGCGGCGTGCGATGGCAGGATTTCGAGGTCTCGAATCTCCCCTCGGGCCGGCCCACGCTGCGCCTGCACGGAGTTGCCGCGCAGTTTGCCGCCCAGCTAGGCGTCCGTAACGTTGCCCTGTCACTTACCCACACAGCAACCCAGGCGCTCGCTTACGTGATTCTCGAGGACTGATCTACGGATGCGTGGTGGGCGCCGGAGCCGCGCGAAGCTGCGCGTCTTCCAGCCGTTTCGATTCCTGCCAGGTGAAGATCATACGGTGCGCCACAGTAACGTTGGAAAGCACCGCGATCACCCACAGCACTGGCGCCATCCGATCGAACAACGCGCCGATGATAAAGAGCACAACGCGTTCGGGCCGTTCCATGAACCCCACCTTGCAGGTCGGAATCGCATTCTCGGCTCGCGCGCGCGTGTAACTCACCATCACCGACCCGGTCATCACCACCGCCGTCAGAACAACATAGAACGGCCGGTTGATGGTGCCGTAGTAGACCAGCAGTCCCACCAGAAGGCCCAGATCGGAATAGCGGTCCAGCACGGAGTCGAAGAAGCCGCCGAAACGCGTCACCTGCCCTGTAGCGCGCGCGACCCGTCCGTCCACCATATCGAACAGCCCGGCGCTGATGATCACGAAGCCCGCCGCGCGGAACCGCCCGTAGGCGAGCAGCACGGCCGCTACCACGTTGATCAGCAGCCCGAGGAACGTAAGTACGTTGGGGTGGATCTTCGACAGCGCCAGCCCGTGCACGATCGCCCGGATGATCCGGTTGCACGTTATGCCGATTGCGCGCGTGTAGGTCACTTGCCCTGATTCAACAATACGACGCTATTCGGTGGCATCGTGTATCGTGGTGAGTTTCAGGATCTCCAGTTCCCGGGCTCCGCCGGGAATCTGCACCTTTACCGTGTCCCCCACCTTCTTCCCGATCAGTCCCTTGCCTATCGGCGAACTGGTGGAGATGAGGCCTTTGGCGACGTCCGCCTCTTCGCTGGTCACCAGCTTGTAGGTGATCTCTTCATCCTTGTTGACGTCCAGCACCACGACCGTCGACCCGAGGCCGGCGCGATCCCGTGGAATGCGCGTGACGTCGATCATCGAAAGTTCGCGCAGACGGGCGCGCAGCTGCCCCAGACGCGCGTTGACCATGCCCTGGCGTTCTTTGGCGGCGTGGTATTCGGCATTTTCGCTGAGATCGCCGTGCAGCCGGGCCTTGTGAATCTCCCGCGGCAACTCGATGCGCAGCTCGTTCTCGAGCGCGGCAATTTCCGATTCCAGCTTCTTCTTGAGCGCTTCCATCCGCGGCTACCCGACCATTATAAAGGTTTGGTTACAGGAAGCCGGACCAAATTGATTTCCCCGATCCGCCCTCGCCGCAATCGATCGACTGGCGCCTGCCATACGTCGAAGCCACTTCCGCGACGGTCTCTGAGGCCGCCAACTCATCAAAAAATCTCTGTCGCTAAGAAACGCCCGTGCGCCTTTCCTCACTACTCCACAGTCGGCTGCGGACAACGGCAGCTCAAGAAAATCGGAGGAAAAGACAATGAAGCGTTTTGGAAATTCACGGATGGCAACACGGCTGGTGGCTGCTGTTGTCGGTTTGCTCACATTCGCGGTCGCGGCCAGCGCCGTTCAGACCATTGCCACGCCCAACGCGGCGTTCGTCAGCTACAGCCTGGCCTCGGGCGCCAGCACGGGCGCGATCGTGCCGCCGGCCAATCAGGCTGTCCTCGTCATGGGCACGCAGACGGCGCCGGGCTATCGCGGCGTGGGTCAGGTGTCGATGCTGCGCGTTCCCGGCAGCTTCCTGGAGTGGGTCGGCCTGGAATCGACGTCCGGAGCGGCGATCGCTCAGGGATTCAGCGGCTCGCCGGGCACCCACATCGTGTACCTCGACTGGGTGCACACAGTGGACATCCAGGTGAACACGACGGACTCGTTCCGGGTGCACAACGGGAACGGCTCCGTGGCCACCGGCAACGTAACCATGATCTGGTAACTCGGAGGGCTACCCGGGGCCTGCGGCGCAACATGCCGTGCGGCCCTGGGTAAAGCGTCTTCCGATTCAGCAAACATTGCAATCCGGAGTCTCTATGCGCACCCATTTGACATTACCGCTCGCCATCATCTCTGCTTTCCTGTACTGCCTGCCCGCGCTCGCCTTCCAGGCCGCGCCGGGACGCCCCTCCGCCCCTCGGGTGCAACCGACGGGTCCTGCGACCCCCGGGCCAGATCCTGAGGAAGCCGCGCTGGCTGCCATTCAGGCGGCCGCGGCGACAGGCGACATAACCGCCGTTCGGCCATATCTGGGCAATTCCGACATCAACATACAGGCCGCCGCCTTCGACGCACTGGTCGCGAGCAATTCGAGTGAGGCCATCACCGATCTGCTTGGCGTGGTGAACGACGCCGGCGCTGCCGGACGCCTGCAGGCTTTGCAGATACTTCAGAACAGCGCCCTGGCCGACGATCGGACGATGTCCAACGCGCTGCGCGGCGCCACCGGCGCCAACGACAATGCGGTCTCCGACTACGCTGCTCAGGAACTCGCGCGCCGGGATGCCCCCGACACAACGATTCCGACTTTAAACGCGACACCCGGCGAGCAGTTTTCGGCCGAGAAGGCTACCGCCGATAACCAGCCCCCGGCTCCCGAACCCGCCGGCGACGGCTCCGACGCGCAAAGCCAGCAGGCCTCAGCGCCGAACAGCGATCCCGCGTCCGCCGAAGATACGAAAGCCGCCCAGGATTCGAAGCCCGCAATCGACGATCTGATCGCGCGATTCCGGGATACCAGCCTGCCCGCCGCTGACCGGCTGCAGGCTCTTCAACAGATCGATGGCTCGAACGCCGAGGAGTGGAACATCATCTCCGTCCTGCGAGAAGCCATCACCGATGCCGAGCCAAGCCTCCGCGCCTGGGCCGTTCAGGCTGCAGTCAGGCGCGGAAACGCGGGCTCGGCGCCTGCTATGGACGCAGCAAGGGAAGCGATGCACAGCGGCGACCGGTCGACCCGGCTACTGGTTGTCAAAAGCCTCGGCCACACCGACGCCGCTATGCCCCTGCTGCGCGAAGCAGCCGCCGACTCCGACAAAGAGGTCAGCGCCGCCGCCACAGCCGTGCTGGACAGCGCTCCGGCGGAACCGGCGCCGGCGCAACATGACCCCGCGCCGCAACAGCAGTGAATCATGCCCAAGGGAGGAAACCATGAGATACGTTCAGCAACTTCGCCTGTGGAGGCCGCCAGCCATGTTGGTCCTCTGGGCCGTCTTCGCGTTCGGGCTGCTGCTGCAGTCCGCGGCGCCACACCTGCGCATTGCCCACAACTCATTCGTGATTCCGAGCGAGCTCACGGCGCGGGGCGCCATCAATCCCGCCGCGATCATAGCCCGGGACAGAATCGTCCAGTCGCTGTCGGCGATTCTGACCTTCAGCGGAGCGCTGGGGCTGGCGCTCTGCCACATCCGCCGCCAGCGCAGGGCACTGCGGGCCACTCAGTTCGCCGGCAACCCTTCCCGATGACACTGGCTTTTGTCGAGAAGCACGCCCGTTTCAAAATCGCGGGTGAAACATCGCCCGTTCCGCGCGATAATAGGCGCCAATCGGAGAGATTGGCGCCTGTGGAATTCCAGACGTTCAACGCGGAGTACGTTCGGCGGCTCGCCGAGGGCGACCCGGAGACGGAGGCCCACTTCAGCAACTACTTCGGGAAGATCCTCTCGCTGAAGCTCCGCTCCCGCCGCATCGATCCCACCGTCGCGGAGGACGTCCGCCAGGAAACGCTGTACCGCGTCCTGAAAACGCTGCGGCGTGGGGCCGGAGTCTCTGACCCGGAGCGCTTCGGCGCCTTTGTGAACTCGGTCTGCAACAACGTCCTCCTCGAGCGTCATCGCTCGAGCGGGCAGGACCGCTCCCCGGACGAGCCGCCTGACATCGCCGACCGCCGCGTGGCCATCGACGATTCTCTGATCAATGCCGAGCGCCGCCGCCTGGTTCGCGCCGTTCTGGATGATCTGTCCGCGCAGGATCGCGAAATCCTGCGCCTCATCTTCTTCGAGGACGCCGACCGGCGCGACATCTGTCGCGCCATGGGCGTGGCCCCGGATTATCTCCGTGTTCTGCTGCACCGCGCCAAGCTGAAGTTTGAATCCGCCTTTCTCCGCCGGCATGGCGCCGCGGCCAGCGCATTACTGCTGTTGTGTAACGGAATCGCTATGACCGTCACTATGTGCCAGGGGTTGCAATAGTGGATCACGAAACTGCAATTCGCTCCCAGGCTGCCGAACGTTACCTCCTCGGGCAGCTTCCGTCAACCGAACGCGACGCGTTCGAGGAACATTTCTCCGACTGTTCCCGCTGTATGCAGGATGTCGCCACCCTGGACGTGTTTGCGGCGAACGCGAAGGCCGAACTCGCCACCCGCCGCGCCGAATCCGCCAGCGACTCTGTGGCATGGTGGCAGCGGCTCGTCCCGCGCTTCACGCCGGCCCTGGCCTTCTCCGGCGGCATCAACCTCGTTCTGGCGGCAGTCATCGGCTACGGCGCCCTGCGCGTGCTTCCCTCGATGCAGTCTCAAATCGCCGAATTCGAGACTCCCCGTGTCAGTCAGTCATTCGCCGTCCATGGCGTCGCGCGCGGCGCCTCGGAAGTGTATGCCGTCTCTCGCTTCGGCGCCGTGCCCGTCTTCCGCTTCGATCTGCCGGAGCAATTTCACGCGCTAACGTACTCTTTGGAAGGACAAGCGGGACATTACAGACGAACCGGGCGGCTGGAACTGTCTCCCGGAACGGAAACAGTGGAACTTACGACACCCATCGCCGGTCTCCAGCCGGGCGATTACACGATGCGCGTTAGTGGCGCTGATGGCTCGCCATCTGAGGAGATCGGGGCGTGGGTGATCCGAGTGAAGCCGTAGTCCGGAGCGCCCGCAGGAGGCTCGCCGTATGATTCAGCGGTTTCAATATCACGCTCTGGCCGTGGGGTTTTCCGGCGAGATTGTTAAGCCCTTTCGGCAGACGATTCCAATCCGCGCCTCGGCTGCGCTGGGCGAAGATGGCGGCTTCGGAGTGCGCCGGTCCGCCAGGTTCGACTTTCGAAAAATCGTGTCCTTCGAGTCCGCCCATGCCATGGTTGCGGGCTCCTACAGCGACCGTGACAACACCTACGATTCCCTCGGCATGTGCGTTATCGAGGGCCTGAACATCATGGGCGTGGTCACTGCGCAGCGCATCGTCGCGCGCATTTCTGCCTCCCATCCGGCGGACGGCTCGGAGCCGTCTATTACGCCACACGGCTCGAGCATTCAGGGCCTGCGAATCGGGGGACGTAAGCCAGTGCTCGATTTGGCCATCGATACCTTCGGGAAGTTCGATACGATGAAGAGCGTTCGCGACGCCTACCGCAGTGACAAGGACGGATTCCGGAAGGAGTTCGATAGTCTCTCTTTGGTCAACCGCAAAGACGAGGTTCCAAAACGAGTGCAGTCGTATTTCAGTAACTTCGAGCAGGCGTCAGAGGAAATCCCGGAGCGCGATGGCATCATCTCCTGCTCGCTGTTGCGAGGCATCGACAAGCTCGGCTCTGAGCATGCTTTCTTCGGCCATACGATCCACGTGAAGGGGTTTGGCGTAATTCGGCTGGCGGAATTCAAGATCATGCAGAAGGAACGGCGGCTGGTGATGCTGCAGGTGGACCTGGGCAGCACGCCGCAGGGGGTCATGGCCGCGGGCACGGCCGCGGGCAACGGTTCGGGGTGGTAGTCGATGCGGGTGGTCGCCGCGGCGCTTCTGCTGCTGGCGTTGGCGGGCTGCGGTCGCAGCATCGCCCCATCGGAGCCATCCGAATACAACGCGATCCGCGCGCTGCTTCATAGCGAGCGCTACCAGCAGGCTGCCGGCAGAACGGAAGCGGCGCTCCGCCACACCCAGCCTGGTTCCGTCTGGTACTGGCGCCTGCGCATCCTGCGCGCGGAAATCCTCCTGGCGCGGCGCGAAGCCGTCGAGGCGAACGCGGCGCTCGACTTTCAGCCGCCGCAAACGCCGGAAGAGCTTGGCCGCTACCGTCTGTGTCAGGGCTACGCCGCCTCCCTGCTGCACGAGTACTCCGAGGCGCACGCGAGACTCGCTCAAGCCGCAAAACTCGCAGCGGCCGCTGGCGACGAGACCCTGCTGGCGGAGATCAACGTGCGCGAGGGTTGGCTGGCAGTGAATGAGAATCAACCGGCTGAGGCGCGCCGCCGGTTCGAGCAGGTGCTCGAGGTCGCCGTCCGGCGCAACGACCCGTGGCTCCGGATGACCGCGACCGGTAATCTCGGCTTCCTGCTGCTCAAGGAATTTCACTATGACGCCGCTATCCCGCAGTTCGAGCAGACCTTACCATTGGCGAAGAATCTTGGCGCGGTCGAATCGCAGGCGCGGTGCATGGAGAACCTTGGGTGGTGCTATTACCGTCTGGGCGATCTCGATAAAGCGCTCACGCTGTTTCAGCAGGCTGACGTCAGGTTCCAGCAGACCGGGAATCGCCTTGAAAATCAGCGCTGCCTGGGTAATATCGGCAGCATCTTCATGAGCCGTGAAGACTATGGCCCCGCCGCAACACATTACGAGCACGCCCTGCAACTCTCTCGCGCGCTCCGCGACCGGCCCGACGCGGCAACGTGGCTTACGAATCTCGCCGAGATCGAGATCGAGCGCTCGAATCTCGACGCCGCCACGCGTTATAACGACGAGGCCCTTGCCATCGAGCGGGTTTACAAGGACCAGCAGGAAACAACGCACTGCCTCATCAACGCCGGTCGAATCGCCCTCGCCAGGCGCGCTTATCCGCGCGCCGAAACGTTCTTCCGCAATGTTCTCCGCTCACGCGAGGACGATCCTCCGCTCCTTCTGGACGCGCACGCAAACCTCGCGGCAGCGCTCGCCGGAAGCGGCAGGTCCGATGCCGCCGACGCAGAGTTTCGCGCCACCATCGCGGCGCTGGAGACGCAGCGATCGGAACTCATGAAAAGCGAATACAAGCTGACGTGGATCGCCAGCCTGATTCGCTTCTACCAGCAGTACGTCGATTTTCTGATGAACCGTGGCGATAGCCGCGCGGCGCTGAAGGTAGCCGATTCCAGCCGCGCGCGCGTGATGGCGGACAAACTGGGCCTTGCTCATCAGCATCAGCGAGCGGCCGGCGCAGTATATGAGAATGTCGCCCGTGAGTCGGACAGCACGCTCTTGTCGTACTGGGTGACGCCGGGGAAATCACGACTCTGGGTGATCAACAGCGAGGGTTTGTCCACTTACTCCCTGCCGAGCGAGAGCGAACTGCGCAGCCTGGTTGACGCACACCAGAAGCTCATTGAGAACCTTGAAGACCCGCTCACCTCCGGCGATGCCGCTGGCCAGAAGCTCTATGCCGCGCTGATTGCTCCCGCCGAGGCCGCCATTCGAAAGACCGGACGCGTCATCCTGCTGCCCGACGGACCGCTTTACTCACTCAACTTCGAAACGCTGCCCGTTCCCGGGCCGAGTCCGCATTACTGGATCGAAGATGCCGTTGTGTCCATCAGCCCGTCGCTGGAACTGCTCCGTCCCGCGAAGCCGGAAGCCAGTCAACGCTCTCTCCTGCTCATCGGCAATCCAAATTCCCCCGATCCGGAGCTGCCGGCTCTGCCTTATGCGCCACAGGAAATGAGCGCGATTGAAGCGGCTCTGCACACATCGCCGCAGGTGGTGCGCGCCACCGCCAATGCGAAGCCTGAGGCATATCTGCGCGGCGATCCGCAACGTTTCTCCATCATCCACTTCGTCGCGCACGCAGTGGTGAATCGCGAGGAACCGCTGCAGTCCGCCGTCGTTCTCTCGGGCAGCCGCCGTGATTACAAACTCCTGGCGCGGGACATCATTAGCATTCCCATCCGCGCCGATCTCGTCACGATCTCCGGATGCCGCAGCGCGGCAGCGCGGACTTACGCCGGTGAAGGACTGGTCGGCTTCTCCTGGGCCTTCCTCCAGGCCGGCGCCCGGCACGTGATCGCCAGCCTGTGGGATGTCAACGACCGCTCGACCGCGGCGCTGATGGGCGATCTTTACGCGGTGCTGGCGCGGGGCAGCACCCCGGCCGATGCACTGCGCTCCGCCAAGCTGGCCCTGCTCCATTCCGGAACCGTCTGGCGCAAGCCCTGGTACTGGGCCCCGTTCCAGATCTACTCCACCACCGCCGATACCGCCGACCAGCGGACGCTGTAACTCCGATTGTGGTGCAAGCCTTGGGCTTGCACAAGCAGGCAGGCGGTTTCGCGTGCGAAACCGTAAGCGCGTACGACCCGCAGCGAAAACCCCGCTCCGCCAGCACTACCGTTGCCCCACGCATTCGCCGGCCCTCTCCTGCGCGATCCGGCGGGCTTCCCGCAGATCAGCTTTGCCCGTCCCCAGCGCCGGGATCGCATCCACCTGATAGAAGTTCTCCCGCTTCGGAATCCACAGCGGCGGCAAACCGTTACCGGCCAAATGCTCGTACAGCTGCGCGGGCGTGACATCAGCAGCCGTGTACAGCGCCACCAGACGCTCCCCGCGCTGCTCGTCCGGAATTCCGACAACCAAACAGGGCGTGTGATGCACGGCGGCTGCGATGGCTTCTTCGACCTTCAGATGCGGCACCATCTCGCCGCCGATCTTGCTCATGCGCGCCAGACGATCCACGATGTACAGGAACCCGTCTTCATCCAGCCGCGCGATGTCGCCGGTATTGTAGAAGCCGTCGTGCAGCGCGGCCGACGTCTTCTCCGGATCCGCGACATAGCCGGCCATCCGGCTCGGCCCGGTCACCAGCAGCAGGCCCGCTTCACCTACAGGCAAGGCGTCCATGGTCTCGGGATTCACAACTCGCGCCACAACCCCCGGAATCGGCCGCCCCACGCTGCCCGCGCGATTCGCGATCTGCGGCGGATTCGAGGCAGTCACGTCGGGCCGGTTCACCGCAACGACCGGACCCATTTCCGTGCAGCCATACCCTTCCAGCGGCGTGATGCCGAATTTCTCGGTGAATGCCTCGGCCAGCGCCGGCCGCATCTTCTCCGCGCCCACTAACAGATACCGCAGCGACGCGAACTGCTCGCGCGTGCAGTGGCGCAGGTAATTGAGACAGAACGTCGGCGTCGAAATGAAGAACGTCGCCTTATAGCGGCCCGCGAGCTCGCCGATAATCTTGCCATCCATCGGATTGGGATGGAACACAGAGCACGCCCCGTGAAGCAGTGGATACCACAGCGTGTAGGTGAATCCGAAGGAGTGGAAGAACGGCAGCGCTCCGAGCATGCAGTCCCCCGCGCCCATGTCGAACAGCTGCGAGACGGAGTCGATGTTGGCCAGCAGATTGGCGTGCGTCAGCATCACGCCTTTGGGATCGCCGGTGCTGC
>DASRCB010000291.1:0-16844 GCA_035653295.1 Bryobacteraceae bacterium | reverse complement strand
CATACGAACCTCGTCCTTGTGCAGTTCCGGCACACGATCCACAAAATCCTGAATGCTGGAAAAGGGCTGCCCGGCGCGGGTGCGCGTAATCGCTTCAGCCGCGTCTTTGCGTAAACCTTTGATGTAGTTGAATCCGAGGCGCACGGATTTATCGGGTTCTACTGTGCACAGCCATTCCGACCGCTGCACATCCACGGGCCTGAAATGCAGCCCATGGTGCTGGGCATCCTTCACCAGCGTTGCCGGCGCGTAAAAGCCCATGGGCTGGTTGTTCAGCATGGCCGTTAGAAAGGCCGCAAGGTAGCGGCACTTCAGATACGCGCTGCCATAAGCGATGAGAGCAAAGCTGGCGGCGTGCGATTCGGGAAAGCCGTACAGCGCAAACGAAGTGATCGATTTGATGATCTCCTCCTGCGCCGCTGGCCCGATTCCATTACTCGCCATGCCATCGCGGAGCTTCGTCTCCACATCGCGCATGCGTTGTTCCGAGCGGCGGAAGCCAAGCGCGCGGCGCAGTTCTTCCGCCTGGCCGCCGGTAAAGTTGGCGACGATCATGGCCATGCGCAGCAGTTGCTCCTGAAACAGGGGCACGCCGAGGGTGCGCTCCAGAACAGGTTTCAGCGCGAGATGTGCGTACTCCACCCTTTCACGGCCCTGGCGGCGGCGCAGGAAGGGATTGAGCATCTGACCCACGATCGGCCCGGGGCGAATGATGGCCACCTGCACCACAATGTCGTAGAACCGTTCGGGGCGCATGCGCGGCAGACAGGACATCTGCGCACGGCTCTCCACCTGAAACATGCCGATGGTGTCCGCGTTCTGCAGCGCGGCGTAGACCAGCGGATCATTCTGCGGCAGATGCGCGAGATCGACCTCTTCGTTGTAATGCTCGCGGATGAGATCGATCGTGTCGCTCACCACGGCGAGCATGCCCAGGCCGAGCAGGTCCACCTTGATGATCCCCATGTCGGCGCAGTCCTCTTTGTCCCATTGGATGACTACGCGGCCGGGCATCGTGGCCGGCTCCAGCGGCACGATGGAATCGAGGCGGCCCTGGCAGATGACCATCCCTCCGGAATGCTGGCCGAGATGCCGCGGCAGGCTCTGTACCGAGGAGTAAAGTTCGATGAACTTCGCCACCAGCGGATCCCCGGGCCTGAAGCCGGCCTCGCGGAAATGCTTTTCGGCGGTGTCGTTTGGATCTTTCCATTCCCAGTTGCCGACCAGGCTCGACAACCGCCCCAGCGATTCCTCGTCAAAGCCCAGCACTTTGCCGATGTCGCGCGCGGCGGAGCGCCCGCGATAAGTAATGATATTGGCGGTCATGGCCGCGCCGACTCGGCCGTAGCGCGTGTAAACGTACTGGATGACGCGTTCGCGCTGATCGCCGCTGGGCAGGTCGATGTCGATGTCCGGCCATTCGCCGCGCTCTTCGGAAAGGAAGCGCTCGAACAGCAGATCCATGGCCACTGGATCGACGGCGGTGATGCCGAGCGCATAACAGACTGCACTGTTAGCCGCCGACCCTCGACCCTGCGCGAGAATCCCGTTTGCCCGGCAGAACTCGACGATGTCCCAGACGATTAGAAAATAGCCGGCGAGGTCGAGCTTCTCGATCAAAACCAGCTCGCGCTCGATCTGATTGCGTGCGCGTTCATGATATGGCCGGTAGCGGCGCCGGGCGCCTTCGTCCACGCGCTGCCGCAGGAAGGAATTCATCGTTTCACCTTCGCCGACCGGGTAGCGCGGGAATTCATAACCGAGGTCGGCGAGCGTGAAGCGCAGGCGGCTGGAAAGCGCGGCGGTGTTGGCGATCGCCTCCGGCAGGTCGGCGAAGAGCCGGGCCATTTCGCGCTTGTCTTTTAAATGCCGTTCCGAGTTGCGCGCCAGAAGCCGGCCCGCCTCGGCGATGGTCACCTTGTTGAGGACACAGGTGAGAACATCCTGTAGCTCGCGCTCGCGCGCGGTGGCGTGGCTGACGCCGTTGGTGGCAAGCAGGGGGAGGCCGTACGTTCGCGCGACGTCCACCACGGCCTGATTGCGGGCTTCCTCGGCGCGATCGTAATGGCGCTGGATTTCTGCGTAGATATTTTCGCGGCCGAAGATGCCGATGAGCCGTTCCATACAGCCGGCCGTGAAATCAAGCGGGCCGTTATCGCCGCCGGTGAGGCAGACCAGCCCTGGGGCGAATTCCGCGAAGTCGTCATATGTGGCGGCGGCCTCGCCTTTCGGCGAGCGCAGCTTCATCCGCGTGATCAGGCGGCACAGGTTCTGGTAGCCAGTGCGGCTCTCCGCCAGCAGTGGATAACTGCGTCCGTCGCAGCAGGTGATCTCGGCCCCGATATGCGCCTGCATGCCGAGCTTCTTCGCCGCGAGGTGAAACCGCGCTGCGCCGGAAATGTTGTCGCGATCGAGAATCGCGAGCGCGGGCATGTCCAGATTCGCTGCATGCGCGACAAGATCTTCGGGCAGGGAAGCGCCTTCGAGGAAGCTGAACGCGGAGCGGGCGTGGAGCTCAATCATAGGCCCCCTCCACATGCCAGCTTCCTTCGCGGTGCTGAAACAGGCGATACAGCGCGCCATTATTCAGGGCGACATCCCACTCATCGCGATCCCAGGGATCGCTGGTCCACCAGTCGCCGGAGGTGCGCCACGGTCCCGATGCCTCGAGAATTTTTCCGTAGATACCGGCAGCGGTCAGCCGGACCGGCCGGTTCTCGCGCACTTCTACGTTCGCGGCCAGGGCCGGCCGAAACCAGCGGAACGCAAGCTGTCCCGGCGCGCTCGTCTCATGAGTCGACTGTTGCGGCGGCGTACGGGGCGAGAGCCGGAACGGCGCCGGGCGATGCGTGTCCAGCAGTTCGGGGATGCCGACGTTTTCCTCGCCTACGAGGCCGCGAATGCGCCCCAGCGTCAGCTCCAGCTTCGCCGGTTCGGGCGCCTCGGGGATGAACAAACCGTTTTGCACGCGCCGTGGGGGAACCGGAGTGAGCGAGACCGCGACAGCAGTTGCCGGCGCGTCAGGCGGATGCGCCTCCAGCTCCATCTGCACCAGCTTCAGAAGCGCCTTTGGATCGCGCATGGGCACGGGCAGGTGAATGCTGCGCCGATAGTCGCTCAACGAGACGGCAACTTCGCTCGCAGCAAGGCCATGTGACACAAGCTGGGCGCACTGCTCGTTCAGAATGCGAGCGATCAGGAACAGCAGTGGCTCGAGCAACTCGACGGGGTGGTCGAGCTCGATACGATCCTCGTAGACAGTATCGGGCTGATGAAGACGAAGCGGGCGCGCCAGAGTCGCCCGGGCGAGCCGATGGAGCGTTATGGCCTGTTCCCCCAGACGCTCGGCGACTCCCTCTTCGGGAAGCGAGGCGAGGGCGCCGAGGGTGCGAACACCCCAGAGGTCCAGCAGGTCGAGCAGTTCGGTGGGCAGCGGCAGTGTATCGACGGGCAAGTCGGCCAGAGCCGTCCCTGCATCGTCGTTGAGGATTGTCACCCCAGGGAAGTTGCGCGCGGCAAGGATCGCTGCATCGGGATTCGCTGCCATGGCAACATTTGCCGCGCCCAGAGCGGCTGCATATACCTGCCGCCCGACCTCGTCCGGCGCGCCCATGAGCCGGCCGAGCGCGGCGGCGTCGAAAAGGGCAGTGTCGGCAGACGCCAGCTCAAAAGCAGGCGAAAAGAGCGCGGCAATGCGCTCGGCATCGGTGGACTGGATACAGCAGAACATCCCGGACCACCGTTACCAAGCGGCGCCGGCCGCTGACACTTCGAGTTTTGTGGCAGAAGCGGAGAGTGGGTTCATGCACTTTCGCCTTATATTCGCCACTCTGATTGTGCTACCAATGCTCAGCGGTTGTCAATCTGTTCGCGCGCCTGGCCAGCTCGAAGCTGCGTTCCTGTGAGTCGCGGTCGAGGCCGCCGCCTGAAGAAGGCGACCGGTCAGTTGCCGCGTCCGCTTCGCTCCACCCAGCCGCGGAACATCGCGGTGAAATCCGCTGCCGGCCTGTCGCGGAGTTCCTCGACGCGATAGCGCATCTTATGCCGCCAGTTCGGATACTCCGCCGTGGTCCCCGGCAGGTTCTGCTGCTCGGTGTCCTTGAAGAGATCCTCCTGATTGATGAGCGCCAGCATCGAAGGCGTGCTCATTACGAAGCCGACAATTGCGTTGTGCAGCTCGCCGGTCAGCTCCGGCAGGTCCGACGCGTTCCAGGAATACCATTCGGGCAGCAGGTTCTCGCGATGCAGCAGTTCGAGGATCTTCTGCTTTTCCTGATTGCGCTCATCGATGGCGCGCCGGTACGAGCTTTCGTCCTGCAGGACGCCGGCGGCGCGGCGCGCTTCGATATCCGCGTACTGCCAAAAGCCTGCGACGGTCGGCAGGTCGTGCGTGCTGATGGACACCAATGCCTGGGGCGGATATTCGCGCGGCGTGCGAAACCTGCGATCCTGGTCCTGCTCGAAATAAAACAGGCGATAGCTCAGAATCCCGAAGTCCTTCAGCGTATCGCGGATATAGTCCGGCACGGTTCCCAGATCCTCGCCCACGATGACCACGCGGTTCCGCACGCTTTCCAGCGCGAGGATGCGCACCAGATCCTCGTGGCGTTCGCGGACGTAGGTGCCCTCGCTGGCTTCCATTCCCTCGGGAATCCAGTACAAATGGAACAGGCGCATCACGTGATCGATGCGCAACGCGCCGCCGTGCTCGCATGCTTTGCGAATCGACTCGCTGAACAGGCGGTAGCCGTCGGCCAGATGCCGACGCGAGTTCGGAGGAGGAAAGGACCAGTCCTGTCCCTTCGGCGAAAAGTTGTCGGGCGGGGCGCCGACACGGCAGCCGCCCACGTAAAAGTCGGGGAACATCCACAGATCCGCGCCGCAACGGTCCGTGGCGAGCGCCAGATCGTGATAGAGCCCGATGGGCATCCCAGCATCGCGCGCATGCTTCTGCGCGTCGGCAAGCTGGCCGTCGATCAGCCATTGCACGTACTGATAAAACAGCACAAGCCGGGAATGCTTTTCCGCGAATTCGCGCGTCTGCCGCGATTCGGAGTGCCGGTACGCCTCCGGCCACGAAAGACAGTTCCAGACGTTGCCGTCCTCGGCGTGCAGAACCTCGTCCAGCGCGGAGTGGATAGCAAAACGCTCCAGCATCGCGCCCTGCCGCTGCACATATGCCCGGAACTCAGCCGCGCGCGGCGTCTGGCGCGAATATTCGTTGTGCCAGAAGGAGTCGAACATCGCCTTCAACACCCGGTGCTTGAGCGCGCTCACGCGCTCGTATTCGACATACTTTGTCCGGCGCAGATCCTCAATTTCGATGCGCTCTTCCCGCGACAACTCGCCGCTCCCGGCGAACTCCGGCACAGACTCGATATCGAGATAGATAAAGTTGCGGTAGTAACTGCAGTTCGGCAGGTAAGGACTGGTGTTATAGGGCGTGCGATTGGGAATCGCGTGCAGCGGATTCAGGGCGATGAATGCGGCGTTCAGGTCCTGCGCGGCCCAGTCGACAATCGCCTTTAGATCTGTGAAATCGCCGCAGCCCCAGTTCCGCTCCGAACGCACGCCGTAGAGGCTGACGCCGACTCCGGCGATGCGCCCTCCGCCTGCCAGGCGCTCGGGAACGTACGCACGCGAAGGGCAGACGATCACTCGCGACTGCGATTCCACGCGAGCCGATCCAATCGTGGCCGTAACGTTGTGGTAACCGAGCGGCAGAGGATCGAGTGAAATGCGACGGGTGACGCGCCAGTTGTCCTGAGAGACCGGTTCGGCATTGGCCAGCGATTTGCGAAGGGTCCGCCGCTCACCGTTTTCGAAGTCAAACTGAAGCTCGATCACTGCGGACACAGCGGCCGCGGGGATTGTCACGTCCAGCACCGGCGCATGCTCGGACAGCACCACGGTCGCCGGCAGCAGGCCAGAACTGCCAACACGTTCCTCGTCGTCGCGTGCCGACGGGTCGACGCCCAGCGAGTGCAGGATGGCGCGCTTCACCTCATCGGAGGCGAAGTGCTGGCGGCCGAAGATGTCCCAGTACATGAGCTCGATGCCGCAGCGTTCGGCCAGGCGGTCGAGGTTCGCAGGGGGGGCGGTGGATAGCGTTTCAGACATTCTAAAGGTAGACGGGCGCGGTCAGCGCAGTGCAGCAAGAGCAGGGCGGGATTGAAGAAATTTTGCGAACTCCACGGGGTCGCGGGTCAGGCCCGGAAACGTAGCCACCACGTTCTCGTTGCCGTCCAGTATGGCGTAATACGGGATCGCCACGGTGGAGAAGCGGCGGTTTTCCATTTCCTGATTGCGCTGCGACGCCGCATCGGTTCCGTCCGTGTAGAGCTCGATCAGAACGAAATTATCGAGCAGGCGGTCAATATCCGCGCGGCGGAACATGTTCTGCCGCATCCAGTGGCAGTTGGTGCAGGCGTAGCCCGTGAACGTTACCAGGACCAGCTTGTTCTCGGCTCGGGCGCGCGCCAGGGCGGCATCGTAATCGTCTTTGAGCCATTGCCGTTCAGCGCCCCGGCTTGCGCTCGCGACGCCAGCCTCCGACGGAGGAGGGACGTAGGCATCGAGTTCGCCCAGAGGCGATCCGAACATCCCCGGCACGAGGCTCAGCGAAAAAATCAGAAATGCCGCGGCCACCAGCGTGCGTCCGACCCCCAGGTGTTCATCCGCCTTAATCCCTTCCAGCCGTAACAGCCCGAGAAGATACAGCCCAGGCAGAGCGAACAGCACGACCCAGGCGGCGAGGAAGCGCTCCCGTGTAATCCAGCCAAGTTGAAGCACCTGGTCAATATTGGCCAGATACTTGATTGCCGCGGCGAGAATGATGAAACCCAGAACCACCTTCACCCGCAGCATCCATCCGCCGCTGCGCGGCAGCCGCTTCAGCCACGACGGAAACAGCGCCAGAAGGAAGAAAGGCGCGGCGAGCCCGGAGGAAAAGGCCACCATTCCGAGAATGGGCTGCAGTCCGTTACTCTGCAGGCTGGCCACCAGCAGCGGCCCGACAATCGGCCCGACACAGGCGAATGAGGTCAGCGCGAACGTCAGCCCCATGATCAGAGTTCCGGCTATGCCACCGCGCTGCGATGCCCGATCGACGCTGGTCAAAAGGCCGGAAGGGAGCGTCAGTTCGAACGCCCCCAGCAGACTCAATCCGAAGATCACGAATACCGCGGCGATAAAACCGTTCACCCAGGGACTGGACCCAAGCTTCACCACTCCAAACGGTCCTGCAATAGCTTTCGTGAGGAGCCCGAGGGCAGTGAACAGGACCACAATGCCCAGTGAGTAGATGACCGCGTGCAGAACACCCTGGCCGCGCGAAGTCGATTGCCGATTCAGGAAGAAGGAAACCGTAATCGGGATCATCGGGAACACGCAGGGCGTGAAGATCGCGGCCAGGCCGAAGCCGAAGGCCAGCAGGAGGAATCGGCCGAGCCCCTGCGAAGAAGCAGGCGCTGCCGGCGCGGGCGGTGCGGCGCCGCCAGCGGAATGACGGACGCCGGCATCTTCGTATCCGGCAGGCGCGGAGGACGATTCGGCAGCGGCGGCCGGGCTGATCGTGATGCTGGAGGATGCTGTTTTCTTCTTCGGCGGAAGGCAGATGGTATCGTTGCAGCTCTGGTACTTAACCTCGGCAGTGATCTCGGTCGCGCCCGCCGGAGCATCGCTCTTCAGATCGGCGAGGATGAAGAAGCGGACCGAGTCCTGATAGGTCTCCGTGACCATCTGAAACGCCGGATCGACCTTGCTGATCGGCTTGGGCTCGAAGACGCGCACCTGTCCCAACGCCGGACTGTCGGAAAGGCGGATAATCGTCGCGTTCGGGCCGCCTTTCGGCGTTGTTGGGGAGTAGAGATGCCAACCGGGCTGAATGGTCGCTGTCAGGAAGAATCCCGCGCTCGACCCCGGACGGACGGTAGCCGTCTGCGGGGAGAGCGTCCACTGCACCGGGTCGGGCGCGGCTGCGCGGGCCGGCAGAACGAACGCGCCGGCGAGCAGCCCGGCACACAAAGCGAGTGGCTTCACGGCAGGTCTTTCTATTATTTTAGGATGCGGCGCGACGCCCGCCCGACTCAGGCAGGCGCGAGCACGTTCGAATACTGGCCGAGACCGGCCTCGATCTTCTCGTTGACCTTGCCTTCCGCGAATTCGGCAGCGACGCGAATCCCGTTCTTGATGGCGTTCGCGTTCGACCGACCGTGGCAGATGATGCACACCCCGCGCAGGCCCAGCAGCGGCGCGCCGCCGTACTCGGAGTAATCCATGCGTTTCTTGAAGTCCTGAAACGCCGATCGCGCCAGCAGGTATCCGACTTTCCTTGTGACCGTTTCCCGCAGTGATTCCTGCAGCAGGTTGCGGATCAGGTCCACCAGCCCCTCGCTGACCTTCAGGGCCACGTTGCCAATGAAGCCATCGCACACGATGACGTCGGTCTTACCGGTATAAATATCGCGGCCCTCGACATTACCCACGAACCGCAGCGGGAGCGATTTCAGCAGCGGCGTGGCGGCTTTGGTCAGTTCGTTGCCTTTGTGTTCTTCTTCACCGATCGAGAGCAGGCCGACGGTGGGCTCGGGGGTGTTGAAGATCACCCTCGAATAGATATCGCCCATGATGGCGAATTGCGCCAGCATGCGCGGCGAGCAGTCCACATTCGCGCCCACATCGACCACGATGACGGGCTTGTTCACGGCGGTGGGAAAGGCCGAGGCCAGGGCCGGCCGATCCACACCCGGAAGCATGCCCTGCACCATCTTGGCAGTGGCCATGACCGCGCCGGTGTTACCCGCCGACACGAGTCCCTGCGCTTCACCGGAATGGACCAGGCGAGACGCGACCCGTATGGAGCTGTCGCGCTTGGTTCGCACCGCACGGGCGGCGCTGTCCTCCATGGTGATTTGTTCGCTGGCGTGGCGGATGGAAATCAGGTTTCCGAGCTGCGCGGCATCGGCATCGTGGCGTTTCAGCTCCCGGCGCAGGATCTCCTCGCGTCCCACCAGCACGACACGAATACCCAGCGAGCGGGCGGCCTGAATGGCGCCTTCCACTTCATGGCGCGGGGCGTGATCGCCCCCCATGGCGTCAACCGCGATGGTAACCATGCGCGTGGCGCCGGGCTATTCGCTTACGACTTCCACCACTTCACGGCCCTTGTAGCGTCCGCAGTGCGGGCAGGCGCGGTGCGGCAGCTTGGGCTCATGGCAGTTGGGGCACTCCGACAGCGACGCCGGCTTCAGATGGTCGTGCGCGCGGCGGGTGGAGGTCCGCTCCTTTGAGTGTCTCCGTTTTGGATTGGGCATGTTCTTTCCTTATGAATGTTGTTGCTTCAGGTTCTTCAGCGCGGCCCAGCGGTCGTCGACACGCTCCTCGTGGCAGCCGCACTGCCGGATATTGCGGTTCTGGCCGCAAACCGGACAGATGCCGAGGCAGCCCTCGCTGCATACCTTCTGCATGGGCAAGGAGAGCAGGACGTACTCCCGCAGGATATCGTTCAATTCTATTCCTCCGCCCTCATAAAAAGCGACCTCGCTCTCGGCGGGGGAGATGGATACCTCCTCGCCTCCTTCGCCGAGCTTGGCCGGACGGTAGAAGAGATCGAAGGCGGATTGGAGCGGAAACCGCGCCTTGTCGAGGCAGCGGTCGCATTCGCCCTCCATCTCCACCCTCATGTCACCCTTCACACGGATCTCGCCAAGCGTGTTGCCCAGCAACTCGGCCGTACCCTCGGCTTCGAGTGGGGTCACCTGGCGCAGCGCTTTATCGCCGAAATCGATTTCTCCGGGAGGGACGGCTACGCTGAAGCGCGCCTTCCGGAGCTCCAGTTCTTTTACGCTGAAAAACACGACGGGCTCCTGTTCCGCAGGCGGAGCAAAAACTCAAGTATAGCAGCAGGAAGGGCTTGTCTGGCAGGAATCAGTTCCGGGCGAACCGGTTTCGAATGCCGGGGACCAGTTCCAGAAAATCATAGCCTCCGCTGAAACCGAATCCCGTGAAACAAGAAAACAAGCTGCTTTGAAGCATTTAAGTAATTCATAAAACACAGTGGCTGTTGGGCCATACGACGCAGCATCACGTCACCGGTAGCCATAGTCTACCCGTTGAATACCGTCTGCTACGTGTTACACGGGCTTTAACAAAACAGGATATGGCTTTTAGAATCTGGTACGTAGCTGCTGATACCGGCCCCATTCTCCTCTTGACTCCTGGGGTTTGCCGTAATAGAATCCTACTACTCGCGGTTGCGCTCTCTGTGTATCGAGGCGCACGAAGGCTTTGGGATTTTGAGGAGAACCACATGCGTAGATTTCAGGCGGCCCTGTTGGCCGCAGCAGCTTCGCTTCTGTTGCTGCCACTGCACGCTCAGGACGTGAGTGCTACCCTGACCGGGATCGTCTCGGACTCGTCCGGCGCGGTCATCCCCGGCGCTCAGGTGACGGTCACCAATGAGACAAACGGCATAGCCCGGAAAACGATCACCAATGGTGAAGGCTTCTTTACGGTCACCGCACTCCAGCCGAGCAACTATACCGTTGCGGTCAGTGCTCCGGGGTTCAATAGCTGGGAGCAGAAGGGCGTTACCCTGAACGCCGGCGACAAGCGTACCCTGTCCAACATCACGATGGCGGTAGGCGCCGCGACTGAGACCGTGACCATCACCGGTGCGGCCGCGACCATTACGCCGGTCGATTCGGGCGAGAAGTCGGACGTACTCACCGAGCATGAGATTCAGAATGTGGCTACGCTGGGCCGCAACGCCGCGGAACTGGTGAAGATCATGCCCGGCTTCGCGATGAACGGCGGCGTGGTGAACCAGGCCTCATTCAACGGGGAAACGCAGTCAGTGGGCGGCGGTCCGGCGGGCAGCTTCTCCGGCAACGGAACCCGTCAGGCCGCGATCAACGTGACCTCCGACGGCGCTGACGTCCTCGATCCCGGCTGCAACTGCGGCCAGTCGGTTACGATGAACGACGACATGACCCAGGAAGTCAAGGTCATGACCTCGAATTTCGGCGCCGACGTCCAGAAGGGGCCGATCATCGTCTCCGGTGTCGGCAAGAGCGGTACCCGTGACTTTCACGGCGAGGCGTATCTCTCGTTCCGCGACTACGTCATGAACGCCAATGACGCCCAGAACAACGCCGCCGGCCTTGGCGCCGATGGCAAGCCTCTGGCGCCCCGGCCGCAGACGAAGTACATTTACCCCGGTGGCAACATTGGCGGCCCGGTGATCATTCCCGGGACCGGTTTCAATCACAACCGCGATAAGCTGTTCTTCTTCTTCGGCTACGAATACTACTACCAGCAGGTGGACAATGGCATCTACCGCTCTTTCGTGCCCACGGATGAAATGCGGAAGGGCAACTTCTCGCAGGCTTATCTGAATAGTTATCTGGGCTCGAGCAACCCGGGCTACGCCGTGACCGGAGCTCCGAAGTTTCCCGGCGGCATCGTTCCCCCGGACCAGATCCAGCCTCTCGGACTGGCGCTGATGAATCTCTATCCCGAGCCTAACGCGAATCCGCAAACCAACAACGGCTTCAACTTCATCCAGACCGGCACGCGCCCGGCAAACGCGTACCAACTCCGCCCGCGCGTGGACTGGAGCATCAGCGACAACACCAAGCTGTTTGTCAGCTACAACCGCGAACGGCAGACCAACGAATGGGATGACACGTTGTGGTGGCGTCCTGATCCGACGGTGCCGTATCCCGGCGGCGGGCTGATCGAGAAGAACCAGTCGGATTCGATTTCCGCGAACCTGACCCGCGTGTTCACTCCGTCGTTGACGAACGAGTTCATCTTCACCTGGACGCGCCTGAACCTGCCCAACTACTTCAAGAACCCGGAGAAGGAATCGCCGGCGGCGCTGGGCCTCGGCGATTTTCAGACACTGTTCAAGGTGCCGGGCGTTTACGGCAAGGAAATTCCATCCATCACCGGTTGGAGCGATGGCGTCGCGAACCTGATCCAGCCCAGCGGCTTTGAAACCGGGTCCCTGTACGCGCTGAAGCCCCTGCCTACCTTCGCTGATAACCTGTCGAAGGTCTGGGGCACGCACACGATGAAGTTTGGCTTCTACGCCGAGCGGACGGAAAACAAGCAGCCGGCCAGCAACAACTCTGCCGGCGAGCTGATCTTCTCGAACTGGGGTGGAAACAGCACCGGCAACGCATACGCGGACATGCTCACCGGACGGGTCACTCAGTACACGGAGAGCAATGGTGATCCGATCTACCACATGGCGTTCACTAACGTCGAATTCTACGCTCAGGACTCGTGGAAGATCTCCCGCCGCCTCACCTTCGATTACGGCATGCGCTTCTCCCATCTCGGCGGCTGGCAGGACCTCGCTGGAAACGGCCTCACGACGTGGGTGCCGTCCTTATACGACCCGAACGTGAATTCGGCCCTGCTGCCTGGCGTGGAGTGGCATTCCCGAAACAAGTCGTATCCGCTGTCGGGGACGCCGACGCGCGCGTTCTTCTATGAGCCTCGCGTCGGGTTCGCGTATGACATCTTTGGAACCGGCCGCACCGTCCTCCGTGGCGGCTACGGAATGTACCGCTTCCACGATGAGCAGAACGTTCAGGCAGGAGCGGACGCTTTGAGCCAGCCCTGCCCGCCATATCCTCATTGTTTCAGTATCACCACACCGAATGCGGTGACGTATGCGCAGATCCCAACTCTGTCCGCTTCGTTCGCCGCGCCTGGGCTGAACGTCGTGGACCCGAAAGACGACCAGCAACCCCGGACCCAGAGCTACAGCTTCACGATTTCGGAGCGCATGCCCTGGTCATCGCTGGGTGAGGTTTCGTATGTCGGGACGAAAAGCGACTACCTCAGCGACTGGAACAATAATCTCTACAACCTGAATTTCCTTCCGTACGGAGCGCTGTGGGCGAACAACTACTCGTATTTCTTCGACAACGGCGTCTACAACCAGAATCCGAACGCGAACCCGTTGCGGCCGTATCCGACGTACGGCACCATCAAACTAACGAACCATAAGATGTATTCCAACTACAATGCCCTGCAGGCGAGTTGGAACAAACAAGCCGGGCGGGTCAACTTCCTCGTGAATTACACCTTCAGCAAGTCCCTCGGCATCCGCGGCGAAGGCGGCGCTGGCGGAAACGAAGGTGATCCCGTCAACATCAAGAACGATTACGGCGTCCTGCCCAACGACCGCACGCACGTGTTCAACATCGCCTACATCATCAGCCTCGGGAGTCCGGTGAAGAATGCCTTCCTTGGGCAGGTTGTGAATGGTTGGCAGGTCTCCGGCATCACGCAGTTCCAGAGCGGTCCGAACCTGCAGGCGGTTGGCTCCGCCAACTTCAATCTCGGCCCGGGCAACAACCTCACGCCTTTCGTGACCCCGAACGGCACCATCCCGGCGGGTGTTCCGCTGAACGCCTCGCTGATCACCGGGTCCCCGGATTATACCGTCCAGCCGATCCTGACGTGCGATCCGAGGAAGGGTTTGGCATCGGGTCAGTACATCAATGGCTCGTGCTTCGCGGCGCCTACCATCGGGCATAACGGCGCTTTTATCTTCCCGTATATCCATGGACCGGCGTTTTACAATAACGACCTGTCCCTGTTCAAGGACTTCCGGATCTCGGAACAGAAGAAGATCCAGTTCCGGATTTCCGGTTACAACTTCCTGAATCACCCGCTTCCGTCGTTCGAAAATGCCGATCCACACCTGAACATCGGTAATCCTCAGTTCGGGTACACGAGCACCTACGTCGGCCACCGCATCATGCAGCTCGCCTTCAAGTTCTACTTCTGACGAGCGGCTAACTCTGAAGTTTGAAAGGGGAGCGGGCAACCGCTCCCCTTTCGCGTCTCATCCATCTATCTCGAACTCCCGCCGCAGGTCCTCGGGCACCCGTTCGAGGTCCGGTTCGAGAAAATCGAAATTCCAGGAAACGGGGATGTCCCGCGGTGGGAAGCACACTCGGTCGCTGCAAGTCTGAAAGCGGAGCATGCCGCTGGGAGTGAGCCGGCGATGCCGGTCGAGGCAGCGGCTGCAGAAGATTTCATAAATCGATGGGTCGTTCGGCTTCAGGAACGGCTCGACAACGAACTCACGGCGCAGTCGCAGCGTTCCCTCGTAGATGGGAAGTGTCTCGCCGGTCGCTTCGAAGTGCATCATTTTCGGCGCCGGATATACGGGCGGGCCCACTTCCCAGCAGCGCGACGCATCCATATTCCACGCCAGTCCTTTGTAACCGCCCTCGACATCCGGCCCGTAGATGTGCAGGCCCGCGGGGATGGTCAGCTCCAGCCCGATTGATAATCGAGTTCCCAGCCCCGCCCTGGTATTGCTGGAAGTTGTCGCAATCGCGACGCGCGCCCCGGCAGCGGTCAGCGGACTGCGTTCCTGCATCACGCCCGCGGTACGGGCCAGGATGCATGCGCCGGTAATGCGAAATTCGGCGGCATCCGAAGCGAGCCGCCATTCCACTGTGCGATCGGGCCCGATGATAAACACGCCTGGATACGCCACTCCGTACACCGGGACGTCTCCCATGGCGTAAAGCTCGATCCGCTCGTTGGCCAGATTCAGCTGCGCGCCGCGCGGGTACTCACGGTTGACCATGTTCCAGGCTCGGATCACCTTCGAGTCATGGTCTGACAGCAGAGGAAATGTGATGTGACGCCGCGCGGCGAAGTCGCGCAGCACGGCGATACTGTCGTAGCTCACCGCGGCGAGTCCAAGTCCGGCTTTCTGAATAAGGGGTAGATCGGCCTGCAACTGGACCAGTTGCCCTTTGCAGTACACTCACCAGTCGGCGGAGCGAAAGAAGACCAGCACCAGGCCGCGCGGGCCCATGAGTGAGGCGAGCGTACGGGAACGCCCCTCCGAATCCGGAAGCGCGAAGTCTGGCGCGCGTTCGCCCGGCTTCGGGCCTGCCTGGAGGTCGTCCTCGAGCGCGGGGTTCCGTACGACGCCGCCACCGCGCACGCGCGGAGCGAGCAGAGATCCCGCCAGCAGTGACCCGAATCTTCTGCGGGAGAGCAATCATTAGGACGATCTCGCCAGCACCCGCCGGGTAAGCCTTGGTAAGAGATCCTAAAGAACCGTAAACCCGACCTGAGGTCGCGCCATTCGTTAAAATACGAAGACACGCATGCGCATTACCCGACGGGCCGTGCTGTCCATGTTGGGCGGCCTGGGGGCCTCCCGTCTGTTGTCCAGCACCGGTTCCCCACCGCCGACGTTCGAAGAAATCCCGCCATCCAGCAGCGGCATCACCTGGGTGCACGACAACGCCATGTCGCCCATGCGCTACCTGCCGGAAACCATGGGTCCGGGCTGCGCGTTTCTCGATTACGACAACGACGGGTGGATGGATATCTACCTGGTCAACTACGGAAAATCCAGCTTCTATACGCCGCCGAAGCCCATTCGCAGCGCGCTGTACCGCAACAATCGTGACGGCACATTCACCGACGTCACGGACAAGGCCGGGGTCGGGTTCGGCGGTTTTGGGATGGGGGTTGCCGTGGGCGACTACGACAATGACGGCTACCCGGACATGTTCGTCAGCGCCTACGGCGCGCCCGCGCTGTTTCACAACAATCGCGACGGCACGTTCACCAACGTCGCGGAGAAAGCCGGGCTCCACGCCGAATTGTTCAAAGATCACTGGAGCACGAGCGCGGTGTGGTTCGACTTCGACAACGACGGCCGCCTCGATCTGTTCGTTTGCAGCTTTGTCGATTACGGCGCCGCGCACATGATGTCCTGCGGCGACAACAAGCTGGGCAAGCATTTTTACTGCATCCCGCGCGTATTCAACGGCACGGCGAGCCTGCTGTTCCATAACAACGGGGACGGCACTTTCACCGAGGTCAGCGGGGGCACCGATATCGCCAAGTCGCTGGGCAAGTCCCTTGGCGTGGTGGCCACCGATGTCAACAACGACGGGCGCATGGACCTGTTCGTCGCCAACGACACGGTGCAGGATTTCCTGTTCATGAATCGTGGCCCCGACGCCCAAGGCCGAACGCGCTGGGAAGAAGTCGCCATGGCAGCGAATGTGGCCTACAGCGACAACGGCCAGGCGCGCAGCGGGATGGGCGTGGACGCCGCCGACGTCGATGGCGATGGTTACCAGGATCTCTTTGTCGCGAACGTGGACCAGGAGATGTTCTCATTGTACCGCAACAACCACGACGAGTCTTTCACTGATATCGCCCACCGCAACGACGTGGCCAACTCGACGAGGCTTCTCAGCGGCTGGGGGTTGCGCTTCTTCGATTACGACAACGACGGCCGGCTCGACCTGTTCCTCGCCAATGGGCATCCGGACGACATGATCGATCAGTATTCGGCGCAGGTGAAGTACAAGGAGCCGCTGCTGCTTTTTCATAACGAGAACGGCAAACTGGTCAACGTCAGCGCGGACTCGGGCCCGGTATTCACGCGCAGTTTTCCGGCGCGCGGCCTCGCCCTCGGCGACTACAACAACGACGGGCGCGTGGACGTGCTGATTGGCAACAACGGGGGCCCGCCGGTGCTGCTGAAGAACAATGCCGGCGCGAACAATCACTGGCTGGGCATCAAACTGGTTGGGGTCACCTGCAACCGCGATGCGGTGGGTGCGCGCATTCGATGGGTGGCCGGCAGCACGCGCCGCTCGCGCCTGAAGAACAACGGCGGCAGCTACTTGTCATCGCACGATCCACGCGAGGTGATCGGCCTCGGCGACGCCACGAAGGTGGACTACCTCGAAATCGAGTGGCCCGGGCCGAGTAAACATGTCGAGAAGCTGACCAACCTCCCCGTCGACCGTTACATCACCATCGAAGAGGGT
>DASRCB010000290.1:0-5011 GCA_035653295.1 Bryobacteraceae bacterium | reverse complement strand
TCTGGCTGCGCCGGATCCGGCGCGATGATCTCCAGATAATGACCAGCGCCGAGTGACAGCAGCGCGTTGCGTGTGCCCGCGCCTGGATGGACCCCGCCCACCGCGGCGCGAACGCCCACACGCTCCTGGACCCACTTTATGCCTCGGTCCAGATCGGCCACTCCGAGCAGAAGGTGATCGACCGCGGAAGTTACATCCGTCAGACCGTGAGCCATGGCGAACATCGGTCCACTTCCCAGCAGCAGCGACCGCCTCGTGAGGCCGGGCATCGCCGTTACCAGATGTAATCCTTCGCCTGCTCCCGGCGCGCATAGCTGTCCAGCACGTGCACCACGCGGATCTTCTTCAGCTTCGTGGGCGACAGGGCGCCGATGGGGATGAAGACGACGCGCCGGTTCAGGTGCGCGGCAATGGACCGGAAGATGGACCTCGGAGGCTTCGCGGCCACATAGACCACCAGCCGCTGCACCGAATAGTCCAAGGCAGCCAGCAGCAGGCGCTCGGCCTTGGTGCGGGCGAAATCGTAATCCGGATCGGACCACACGTCGTACATGCGCCGCGGCGGCAGCGTCATCAGAAAACCGCCGTACTCGCCGCGGCCGATGCCGGGACCGACGAGATGCTCGAACGGGTTCGTGGAATAGAACGCCATGTCCGATTCGTTCTGGTGCTCCCCGAGCCACGTGGTCAGGTAGGTATAGCGGTCCTGCCGATCCTCGTCGAAGATCACGCACACTGCCCCGACCTCGCCGGCCACGCGATCCAGATGACGCACCCAGATGCGGCCGTGATGCCAGTCGCGAATCGTCTCCCGCATATCGATGCCGTCCATCACCGAGGTCGTGAACGGCTCCACGCGCGCCCGCTCCTCCGAAAGCATGCTTTTCGCCCGGCTCTTCAGGAACCGGCCATAGTCCTCGATGACGATGTCCTCGGGCGGGTACGAACAGATCGCGTCGCCGCTGGTTTGGCGGGCCCACTCGCCTTCGAACTTTTCCTTCTTGTGAGGCTTTAAACCTCTCGGCAGCATGCGCTGTTTCGGCCGTGGCAGGCGCCGCCGCAGTCGCAGCTTCCGCGTATTGATCCAGATCTCCTCGCCGGAGATGTTGACCGTCTCCATCATGTCGCTGGAAACCTTCTGCGCGGGATAGCGGTTGGCCATCTGCCAGACCTCCCACGCGTAGTTGTCGTCAACAATACCCCGCGCCGCGGTAGTCAGATCGAACACGCCCGAGGTCAGGTCGCCATTGAGGGACGCGAGATTGCGCGTGAAGCGGGCCATCAGCCGGCGCTGCCAATGCTCGATTCTTTCCCCGGTGTTGCGTACGTACTCCTTTTCGGCTTCGCGCAGCACCTCGAACTGCACCCGCGGGCGGTCAATCAGGTCCTCGTTGGACATCTCCTCGCGAAAGCGCTCGTACCGTTCCTGAAGAAACGGATACTCGACGCAGATTTCGGCCAGGCAGTCGGGATGGGGATTCAGCAGGTGAGGATCGATGGCGATGCGCGGGCGCGGCGGCGGCTCCTGCGGGACTTCCATGGCGTCCAGCAGGGGATCGAGCATGTTCAGCGAAACCACCACCAGTACGTCGGCCAGCAGCGCCGCACCCTGGAGTTTCCAGGCCATGGCGGAGGCGTGCGCGTCGATCTCTTCGTTGCGCGCCTGCGGGTAAACGCGGTACGCCTCCACATACTTTTCATAGCCGATGCGCCGAATTGCGTAAGGATCGGGATAGTTGTCGGCAACGTGGGGCCGCTCGGGCGCGTCCGGCTCGAGAAAAACCACTTCCGCGCCGCATTCGATGGCCGTTCGCACCGCTTCCGTGAATGGGTCCGCGGGCTCCACCGGCACGAAGATCGCGCGCTCCTCGTCGGCGCCCGACTCGTACACGATGAGCGACATCTCCGGAAAGCGCGACAAGGCCTGGAGATACGAATCCTCCAGCACCCCCGGAAGTTCCACCGCAACCACGGCCGGCCGCTCGCGAATAATCGTGCGCCGCACCTCGATGGCGAACTCCATCCGGCCCGGGGCTACCGGGAAATACGTGAGATTGCCGCGCCTGAGGCTGCCTGGATCAGCGGAGGGGAACATACCGCAGAGCTTCTTCGCCGAGAGTTTCGATCACCGCCGTGCGCAGGGTGAAGCGCAAATCGTTATCGCCGTCCTCGGAACGCAGCAGCTTGGTGGCGAAACGGGCGATGTTGATGCCGTCACGTACGGTGTAGCGCTCTTCGGCCGAGTGCGCCTGCTGCAGGAAATCGGTCACGTAATTGAGAATCTGATCGTCCCCGAAGGGCAGATTCTCCTTCATAATGGCGTACTCTTCGTGCCGTTCGGGGAAGTCAATGACGATCTGCGGCTGCAGCCGGGAGTGGATGTACTCCGGCAGATCGAAGGTGGAGGCGTCATCGTTCATCGTGGCCACCAGCCGGAACAGCGGATGTGCGCGGATCTTAATCCCCGCCACGAGGCTCTCCACATAGCGGCGATTGTCCAGCAGCGGGGCCAGACTGGCCCAGCTCTTCTCGCTCATGCGGTTGCCTTCGTCCAGGATGGCGATGCCGCCGCGAATCATGGCCGTGAGGAGCGGCGAGGCGACGTAGCGCAGCCGCTTCTCGCCTTCGATGACCGGGGTAACCAGCAGATCCTCAGGCCGGGTGTCCACCGTAGCCTGCATGATGAACACGTCACGCCCGAGGCGCTTGCCGGCGGCATAGGCCAGCGTAGTCTTGCCGACTCCGGGCTTCCCCAGCAGGCGCGGATTCATGGGCAGGTCCTGAGGATCCACTACCAGCCATGCCGCGAGAAGCTGGCGCATGGCCTCGTCCTGCCCCACCCAGGTAACACTCAGTTCGTCGGGATGCGCCAGGTGCAGAGGCACCCCTTCGATCTCAACGACCATATGGACAGGATAGCGGAGGGGAGCCTCGGCGCCTCAAACAACGGCGTTCCCCGCCGAAGAGATCAGTGTGAGCAACAACGAGTCAACGGCTGAGATCCGCCGAGTGCCGGCGAGCATCGACGACTTGCACTCCGTCACAGCAGAGTGTTGGAAATCCAACCAGTTGGATCCCTTATCCGTCGAGCTGCTGCGCTCTGCGATGATCGATGCTACGCAGCCGTGTGGGCCCGGACCGGTTGCGTCTTCTCTTCAGCAGCCGCGGGTTTCGAGTCCGAACTCGGCAGAGCGAGCGCCTTGCGCAGTTCCTTGTCCAGACGGTCGCGGATGTCGGTGTGCTCGATAAGGAATGAGCGGGCGTTATCGCGTCCCTGCCCGATGCGTTCGCCGCGGAAGCTGAACCACGATCCGCTCTTCTCGACCAGTCCATTGGCCACGCCAAGATCGATCAGATCGCCCTCCCGCGACACCCCCTGCCCGTAAAGAACGTCAACTTCCGCCTCGCGGAACGGCGCCGCGACCTTATTCTTCACGACCTTGATCTTCGTTCGGTTGCCGACGATCGTATCGCCGTCCTTCAGCGCCGCCGCACGCCGTACCTCGATCCGCACCGACGAATAAAACTTCAACGCGCGTCCGCCGGTTGTTGTTTCCGGATTGCCGAACATCACGCCGATCTTTTCACGAATCTGATTGATGAAGATCAGCAGACTGTTCGTGCGCGCCACCGTGCCGGTGAGCTTACGCAGGGCCTGAGACATCAGGCGGGCGTGCAGGCCCACGTGGCTGTCGCCCATTTCGCCTTCCAACTCCGCTTTGGGCACCAGCGCGGCGACGGAATCGATGACCGCGATATCGACCCCGCCGGACGCGAGAAGTGCGGCGGTGATCTCGAGGGCCTGTTCACCATAATCAGGTTGCGAGACGAGCAGATTGTCTGTATCTACCCCGAGTTTGCGCGCGTAGCCCGGATCGAGCGCATGCTCGGCATCGATAAACGCGGCTGTGCCGCCCAGCTTCTGCGCTTCCGCGATCACCTGGAGGGCCAGGGTGGTTTTGCCGGACGACTCGGGTCCGAAAATCTCCACTACACGGCCGCGCGGCAGGCCTCCAACTCCAAGCGCCGCGTCCACGGAGATTGCCCCGGTGGAAATCGCGCTCACCGGCAGCGCGTTGCGCGATCCGAGACGCAAAACCGCGCCGCGGCCAAACTGCTTGTCCATCTGGCTAAGAGCCTGGTCAATTGCGCGCTGGCGCGCGGCGCGGTCCACCGGGGGAGGAGTGTTCACGCCTGAGTAGTGGCCCGCCGCGGGATGGCGTCTCAAAGAAAGTAGCCGGCGCGCCCGCTATTGCCTCAAACCCAGGCTGGTGATCAGGCGGTGCAGATAAACCGGATGCAGTTTCAACGTTCTCGCCGCCTCAGCCACGTTCCCTCCCGACCGCTCCAGGGCGGCGAGGATCACCCGCCGGCGGTACTGCCGCACCGCTTCATGAAAACCGCTGTCCCCGGCCTCGGTGGCGGGCGCGGAGTCCAGCAGCGCGTCCGGCAGATCGTCAGGCAGAATCACCTCCGACGATCCCATGACCACGGCACGCTCGATCGCGTTCTGCAACTCACGCACGTTGCCCGGCCAGTCGTAGGCCACCAGAACGGCCCGAGCCTCTCGCGACAGCCCCGTCACCGTGCGGCCCGTCTGCTCGCTGAATGTGCGCGCGAAGTGCATGGCCAGCAGTGCAATATCGTCGCGCCGCTCACGCAGTGGAGGGACCTGCAGCGGCACGACGTTCAGCCGGTAAAACAGGTCTTCGCGAAACGTGCCCTCGCGCATGGCCTTCTCCAGATCCCGGTTCGTCGCCGCGATCACACGGATATCGATTTTGATCGGGCGCGAGCCGCCGACGCGCTCGAATTCGTGCTCCTGCAAGACGCGCAGCAGCTTGGCCTGGAGCGGCGCTCCCAGTTCGCCGATCTCATCCAGGAAAACCGTGCCCCCGTCGGCCATTTCCAGCCGGCCCTTGCGCTGCGCCACCGCGCCGGTGAACGCGCCTTTTTCATGGCCGAAGAATTCGCTTTCCATGAGAGTTTCGGCGATGGCCGCGCAGTTCAC